>NZ_JBPOEU010000019.1:0-72613 GCF_051251695.1 Maritalea sp.
GAAGAAGCCGCTGCAAAGGCTGCCGCCGAAGAAGCCGCTGCAAAGGCTGCCGCCGAAGAAGCCGCTGCAAAGGCTGCTGCCGAAGAAGCCGCCGCAAAAGCTGCTGCTGAAGAAGCCGCTGCAAAGGCTGCTGCTGAAGAAGCCGCTGCAAAGGCTGCCGCCGAAGAAGTCGCTGCAAAGGCTGCCGCCGAAGAAGTCGCTGCAAAGGCTGCCGCCGAAGAAGTCGCTGCAAAGGCTGCTGCTGAAGAAGCCGCCGCAAAAGCTGCAGAGTCTCCACTGTCTGTTGAATCATTGACCACCATGATTGATGAATCCAATCTAGATGATGTTCAAAAAAGCCTCTTCAAAGCGGCTGTTCAAGCTGCAGGCGACAATCAGGAAGCTCTTAAAGCAATCTGGGATGATTTCACTGCGCAGTCATCTGGGAACTAGGCCAACAATTTTGCTGCCGAGGGTACGCCCTCGGCAGCGTCTCACTAGCATCATCAGTCTCAAATTTTGCTAGATTTTGAACGAATTCAACTGCTCCCGCCTATCGTTCAAATTGTTTGACTAGCCCAGTAAAAACCCATCGAAATTGCAACTATACCTAAGGGCCAATTGAGGCATCGCCACAATTGCGCCTTTAATTCGCGCAATCGAGTAGCACACGCGCAATTCGCGCTAGGGAACAAATGGGGCTAAACAAATGAATAAGACAGTTATTGCGATTATCGCAGCCATTATTGTGATTGGTGGTGGTTACTATATTTACGACAGCGGTCAAAAAGCAGAACAAGCTCGTGTCCAAGCTGAAATGGCGCTTCAAGCTGAAAAAGACGCTGCTGAAAAGCTTGCTATGGAAGCCAAAGCCGCTGAGGAAAAAGCAGCTATGGAAGCAAAAGCTGCCGAAGAAAAGGCTGCTGAAGACGCCAAAATGCTAGAAGAAGCCGCTAAAGCCGCAGAAGAAGCTGCAATGGCAGCCGAAGAAGCTGCAAAAGCAGCTGAAGACGCAGCGGCCGCAGCTAAAGAAGAAGTCAAGAATGTGGTGGAGAGTGTTGAAAACGCCCTTACTGCAGAGTCTATGATCAAATCGGTCGACGAATCTGATCTCGGCGACCTTGAAAAGAACCTTCTAAAGGCAGCAATTCAAGCCGCGGGTGACAACCAAGAAGCGCTAAAAGCTATTTGGGACGATTTCACTGCAAAATCTGCTGGAAATTAAATTATGTAAAACTGCCGAAGCAAAAACTTCGGCAGTTTTTTTACTCTACTTAGGCGGCAAGGCTGTTGTTTGATCTCAGCGTTTGGCCAGCTGGACTAAGCTTAAATTCATCAACAACATTGTCCAACTCAACCGTTTGCGTTTCGCATTGCTCGATAGCAGCATTTGTTTCTTCGACTAAGGCAGCGTTTTGCTGCGCCATTTCGTCAATCTGACGAACCGCCTGCCCTACTTCCAAAATCGTATCCGCCTGCTGGCTCATGGCCACTGAAATCTCTTCAACCAATGAGCTGCTCTGAGAAATCCGCTCAACCATACTGCCAACTTGTGAACTGGCGTCTGCCACCAATTCAGTTCCATTGACAACTTCTTCAGTCGACTTTTCAATAAGTGCTTTGATTTCGCTTGAAGACTCTGCGGCAGATTGAGCAAGACGACGAACCTCCACGGCAACCACGGCAAACCCTTTTCCAGCTTCGCCAGCACGGGCCGCCTCAACCGAAGCATTCAGCGCCAACAAATTGGTTTGGAATGCGATATTATCGATTAACCCGATAATGTTGGAAATCTCTGTTGCTGACGTCGCAATACCTTCCATGGCATTGTTAGCGCGATCCATCACTTCACCAACTGAAGTTGCATCAGCGGCGACCTGCCTGGTGGTTTCAGATGCTTCTGACGCACGTTGTCGCGTTTCAGTAACCGCTGTCGACATTTCCTCTATTGCAGCAGATGTTTCTTCGACAGCAGCAGCCTCTTTCGCTGTACGGTCGCTCAAATCGTTTGCACCCGCGAGAATTTCGCCGGTTGCGCCGCGCAAAGCACGAGATGTCTGCTGCAACTTGGTCACAATCGTACTAAACTGCTCAATTGTTTGATTGAGCGCTTGGCGGATTTCGTCCAGTTCACCGTCTAGTTTTTCTTCGATCTTGTGGGATAGGTCGCCCTGCGCCATATACTCTAATGTCTCACCAATTAGAGAAATTGCGCGGCGGCGAGCCGTAATATCGGTCGCGTATTTAACAATCTTTACCGGTCGCCCAGAATCATCAAAAATCGGGTTGTAAGAGGCCTGAATCCAAACTGACTGCCCCCGCTTGCCAAATCGCTCATATTGCCCAGCATCATACTCACCACGCCCGAGCTTAGCCCAGAAGTGTTTGTAGTCGTCAGAATTTACAATTGATGGATCGACAAAGATTCTGTGGTGACGACCTACTATGTCCTTCAGTGAGTACCCCAGCGTATCCAAAAAGTTCTGATTGGCGTCCAAAATGGTTCCGTCTAAATCAAACTCAATGACGGCCTGCGATCGACCAATCGCCTCAATTTGTCCACGCGCATCGGCAGTTTTTTGTTTTTGTTCAGTAATATCTGAAGCAAATTTGACGACCTTAACGGGCTTCCCATCAGCATCCAAAACAGGGTTATATGTTGCTTGTATCCAGACTTCTTTGCCACCTTTAGCAATCCGCATGAACTCATCCGAGAAAAACTCCCCAGCCGACAAGCGCTTCCAGAAATCGGCATACTCGACGCCTTTGGCATATTCAGGATCGATAAACAGACTGTGATGTTGCCCGACAATTTCATCGAGTTCATAACCAAGAACTGACAAAAAGTTTTCGTTTGCCGTTATGATTGT
The DNA here is from genome assembly GCF_051251695.1 of Maritalea sp. Classification (NCBI taxonomy): domain Bacteria; kingdom Pseudomonadati; phylum Pseudomonadota; class Alphaproteobacteria; order Hyphomicrobiales; family Devosiaceae; genus Maritalea; species Maritalea sp. Next base: position 2,850 of record NZ_JBPOEU010000019.1, read on the forward strand.
GCCTGACAAATCAAACTCAATTACCGCCTGAGATCTTGAAATTCCCGCTACGATCATTTCTGCGTCTGAAGCAGCACCCGAATTTCCAAAGTTTTGTTTTAGCCAATTTCCAATCACTACGATCGTCCCTTTCGAAGCCAAGCCCCGCAAAATATCATCAGTTTTGAATGTATAAAAACAAGGTAAAGAAACAGTAACTATCCGATTGGCGCGCTAATAAAATTGATCATTACTGGGCTGGATTCGGCCAAAATCAATAAGGTGAAATGAAAAACAGGAAAGGAGAGTAAAAGCCGAGGGTGACATAAAAATGTCACATACCATTAGGCTGGTAAGACTGATGAACTTCAGAAATCGACTTGATAAGTTTGAAGCAAGTTGTTTGATGGTGCGGCCGAGAAGACTCGAACTTCCACGGGTGTTACCCCACAGCGACCTCAACGCTGCGCGTCTACCAATTCCGCCACGGCCGCATCTATCAATTGCTCACTCAAACACAGCAAGCGCGACACCCATTAGCAAATGAGATTATGGGTTACAAGCGAATTGATTGTTTTTTTGAAAGTTTTGCGACGCCTTAGCTTTTGCGTACAATTTTTTCGGTAATACCCACAGACAATTGTCCATCGTCAATCTTGATTTCACCAATGGCAACAAGGATATTGTTCGCGTAAATCTTGAGCGGGTCATTCTCTGTTGCATCAAGTTCAATCACCGCGCCGCGACCTAAACGCAGCAGATGGTGGATAGGCATGTCGGTGGCGCCCAACTCAACAGTGATATCGACTTCGATAGAATTCAGTCTGTCCATACTTACTGCTAACACCAAATCTTGATACAAAGGCAATTGAAGATAATTGAAATCTCGGCGAAAAAGCCATAAGTGAAACTTCAACAAGATGACTATGCTGAATTTATGGTTAGCGAACCATTAACAACATGAAATCATCTGTGTCATTTTGAAAGCTTAGAGCACCACCATCATGTCCCACGCAACTCTTTTTCGCGATGACGATAAGCCCGTTGGCTGGCATATTGACGACCAGCCCGTGCCCTACCCGTTCGCGCTGGCACAGATGAAAACCCATGTGGAAAAACTTGTCGCTCACGAAACCGGGGAAAAAGCATGGCTGCTGGAACATCCAGCGCTTTATACCGCAGGCACCTCGGCCAAAAAAGACGATTTAACTGACCCAGATCTTTTGCCGGTTTTTGATGCGGGTCGTGGTGGTCAGTATACTTACCATGGCCCCGGACAACGCGTCGTTTATTTCATGTTAGACCTGCGAGAACGTGGGCGGGATGTACGCGCATTTGTGCGCACCATGGAATCACTGGTGATTGATACATTAGCCCAGTTTAACATTGCTGGTGAGCAGGTTGATGGCCGAGTTGGCGTGTGGGTAAAGCGCCCAGACAAAGGGTTTGGCAGACAGGACAAAATTGCAGCTATCGGTGTGCGCGTTTCCCGGTGGGTCAGTTTTCACGGCATTTCCATCAACCTAAACCCAAATTTAGATGATTATCGCGGCATTGTGCCCTGCGGCATATCCGACCAAGGCGTGACGAGTTTTGAAGATTTGGGCCAACTCATTTCAATGCCCGAACTTGATAGTGCGTTAAAACTAAGTTTTCAAAGGCACTTCGGGCCGGTTGAAACCGGCAGTGCAAATGAATAGATAAATCTCTGAAAATCTGATAAAACCAACAAGCAACAGCACTTTAACCACTGGAAATTGATTAAACCAATGACACTTGATGATTTAAAAAAACTTGCCACCAGCGGCACCATATTCAATCTAGATCGTATGATTGCGCCAAAAATCATTAAACTGCTCTACCTTTTGGGATTGGGCGGCATTGGACTATGGGCAATCCGTCATCTGTTTGGCTCATTCGCACAATCATTTGGCGCCGGCATTTGGGGCATATTGGAAATAGGCATCGTTGGTCTGGGTAGTTTCGTATTGCTACGCGTGATCTGCGAAACACTTCTTGTGTTTTTCAAGAAAAACGAAACACACATTACCCTGGCGCCAACCACGCGCCCAGCCATGAGCATTTTTGATGATGTAAAAGATGCGTTGGAAGAATTAGCGGACGAAGAAGTCGAGTTCAAAGAACAAAAAGTTATCGAACCTGTACCTGCAAAAGCGCCGGTAAGAAAAACTGTGGTCAAAAAACCAGCTGCAAAGCGCGCACCTGCACGTAAACGAACACCAAAGCCAAAAGCTGACTAATCTAAACAACGTCATTGGGTTGATGCGCTAAATGCATCAACCCATTACAAAAAATTCGCGCCTTCCTCTATCATTCCCCCTGTTGACCCAATGAGAAATCCGCTATGTTAGTCATATTGGATACAATCTCACGTTTGGGAAACATATGTCTGCGTTCGATTCTCCGCCTCCAGCCTTCACTCCATCACAAATTGACCAGATCCTTGATGAACATTTCGGGATCAACGGCGACCAAACCGCTTTAGAAAGCGAACGCGATCAGAATGTCCTGATCGATACAGGCGTTGAAAAATTTGTTTTAAAAATTTCCAACATTGTTGAAGATTTAGATTTCCTTGATCTGCAATCCAGGGCCATGGCCCACCTCGCGACTTCTGGCTACGCGCTGGCACCTGCCCAAATCGAAAACAAAGCTGGCGACAACATTTTCACAGTCCAGCATGGTGATGCTTCACACGCGGTACGGCTGATTTCCTTCATTTCTGGGCCGCTCCTGAGTGCTGCTAAACCCAATATAAAAACGCTTGAGAATTTGGGCCGCGCGATTGGACATCTATCAGCTTCCCTGCAGGGCTTTTCGCACCCCGCTGCCCATCGCCCAAATTTTGAGTGGAATTTGGACAATGTATACTCGCTTCGTCCATTGAGTTCAGCCATCGCCGATCAAGGTGATCGCGAACGGGTGACAGCACTGTTCCAGCGCTACGAAGATATAGTGCAGCCCAAACTGAAGAACTTACGCAACGCAGTGCTTTATCAAGATGCGAACGACAACAACATCATCGTTGACGCCCAAGACAATACACAGATCAAAGGCGTTTTCGATTTTGGCGATATGTGTTTTGGCCGTCAAATCAACGAATTGGCTGTTTGCATGGCCTATGCACTTTTGGGGCAAGAAGACGTTTATGCCGCCAGCCACGCTTTGGTGAAAGGCTATACGAACGCATTTGCGTTGACCGAAGACGAATTAGACGTGCTATTCGATCTATTGCGCATGCGCCTAGTTTCCAGCGTTTGCATGTCGTCTGAACAAGCGAAAAAATACCCAGATAATCAATATCTATTGGTTTCCCAAAAACCAGCATTTGATCTGCTCGAGCGGTTGGAAAGCGTTGATGTCGGGTTCATGACTGCGCTGTTTCGAGATGCTGCTGGTTTTGAGGCCATCGAAAATGGCCAACATGTTGTGAATCACCTCACGAACTTGCGCCAAGTTCTTGCGCCGATGTTCATGCCCGACTTCAAATATCAAAGCCGTTTCGTTATCCCAGCCGATGGCAGTGACCAGTCTGTTCCTGATTTATCGGCGGCTGAATTTGACACTTGGTTTAACGCCAAACGGCAAGAAACCGGCGCTCGATATGGCATTGGACGCTATGGCGAAGACCGCACGGTCTATCAAAGCGCAGCCTTTGCATCACCCGCATCCCCAGAGCGCCGCACGGTGCACATGGGGCTGGATGTTTTTGTAGATGCAGACGAGCCTCTCTATTCACCCATCGCTGGAACCGTGTTCACGGTTTTTGATAATGCCTTTCATTTGGACTACGGCCCCACACTAATTCTGCGCCATGAAACCGATGAGGGCGTTCCGTTCTTCTCGCTTTATGGCCACCTTTCACCCTCAATATTTGAACTGCACAAAGCGGGCGATCAAATTGAGCCCGGCCAATTGATCGGCCATATCGGCGACTGGGACGTAAATGGCGGCTGGTCGCCTCACCTGCACTTCCAAATCATGACGGATATGTTCGGGCACAAAGAGAATTTTTACGGTGTTGGCCACAAAAGCCTGTGGCATGTCTGGAGCCAAATCTGCATTGATCCTGATTTGATGTTGGGCCAAGCCCCGGAAACATACCAAATTGATAATAATGACCCAGAAGTCTTGATGGAACGCAGAGCGAAACTCTTAGGTCCGTCACTCAGCGTTTCATACAATAAAAAGCTCAAAATTGTCCGGGGCGAAGGCGTCCACCTATTCGATCATCAAGGTCGCGCCTACTTAGATTGCGTCAACAACATCACCCATATCGGACACTGCCATCCGCACCTTGTTCAAGCCATTTCACGCCAAGCCGGAATTCTGAACACCAACACACGCTATTTGAACGACCTGGTGCTTGATTACGCCGAGCGCATCACATCCAAACTGCCCGACAGCTTAAGTGTCGCTTACTTCGTGAATTCTGGCACCGAAGCCAATGAATTAGCGTTACGCATCGCACGGCACGCAAACGGACAGAAAAACACCGTCGTGCTCGACTGGGCCTACCACGGCAATTCACAAGGCGCTGTCGATATAAGCCCCTACAAGTTTAAACGCGGTGGCGGTTTCCCTCAGCCCGACTTTGTTGAGATCGCAGATTTTCCAGATCCCTATCGTGGGCCGCATAAAGGCTATTCTGAAAATGCGAGTAAGGCCTATGCGCGCTCTGTCGCACAATGCGTTGCAAACATCAAACAGAAAACCGGCAACGGCGCTGCAACGTTCATCGCAGAATCAATCTCGGGCGTCGGTGGGCAAATCGCCTTCCCTGATGGCTACCTCAAAGCCGCTTACGCAGCCATAAGGGCACAAGGCGGCGTTTGCATTGCCGATGAAGTCCAGTGCGGCTTTGGGCGCGTGGGAGAGCACTTCTGGGGCTTTGAACTGCAAGACGTGGTGCCAGACATTGTTGTAATGGGCAAACCGATCGGCAATGGGCATCCCCTCGCCGCCGTTGTCACCACCAAAGAACTGGCGCAGAGCTTTGCCAACGGCATGGAATACTTCAACTCATTCGGCGGCAGTCCGGTGTCGATGGCTGTTGGATTAGCCGTAATGGACGTGATTGAAGGTGAGGGCTTGCAGGACCACGCCAACACGCTTGGCAACTATATCCTGAAGCGTTGGGACACGCTTAAGGACAAATACGAGTTTGTCGGTGACGTACGTGGCCACGGCCTGTTTTTGGGCATCGAGCTGGTGAAGGACCGCAACACATTGGAACCAGCAACTGAGCTTGCAGGCAAAATTGTCAATGAAATGCGCAACCGCGCCATTTTGCTTTCAACGGATGGGCCGTTGGATAATGTGCTAAAATTCAAGCCACCAATGGTATTTTCACAAGAAAACGCTGACTTCCTATGCGACACATTGGACAAGGTATTCGCCGACTTTGCTTGACGTGAGGTATGAAAGCGTTAGAAAGCGCTTTGATCCTTCAAAAAGGCAATTTTGATGAACCAGAACCCGACCATTGGACTTGTTAGCCTAGGCTGCCCAAAAGCACTCGTTGATTCCGAGCGGATTTTGACGACTTTGCGCGCGCAAGGCTACACATTCTCCCGCGACTATGAGGGTGCAGACCTCGTTATCGTCAATACCTGCGGATTTCTGGATAGCGCCAAAGCCGAAAGCCTTGAGGCAATCGGCGAAGCCATCAATGAAAACGGCAAGGTTGTTGTCACCGGCTGCCTTGGCATCGAAGAACAATTGATCCGCGACACGCACCCAAAAGTGCTCGCAGTATCTGGACCTCATCAATATGAGGCAGTTGTGTCTGCGGTTCACGAGAACTTGCCACCTGTCCACAAGCCATTTGAAGATTTGGTGCCTGCCGACGGCCTGCGTCTCACACCACGCCATTATGCCTATTTGAAAATCTCTGAAGGTTGCTCCAACCGCTGCACCTTCTGCATTATCCCTTCAATCCGCGGCGACTTACAATCTCGCCCGATTGCCAGCGTGCTTTACGAAGCAGAACGTTTGGTGAAAGCTGGTGTAAAAGAAATCATGGTGATTTCGCAGGACACAAGCGCCTACGGCCAAGACATCAAATATGCCTCATCACGTTTTCATAAACGCGATATTGACGCACGTTTTCATGATCTTGCACGCGAACTAGGTGACATGGACGCATGGATCCGCATGCATTACGTCTATCCTTATCCACATGTCGATAAGTCCATCCACTTGATGGCTGAAGGCAAGATCTTGCCTTATCTTGATATTCCGTTCCAACATGCAGCACCCAATGTGCTTAAAGCCATGCGCCGTCCCGCCAATCAAGTCAAAACCGCTGACCGCATCAAATCGTGGCGCGAGGTCTGTCCGGACTTGGCCATCCGCTCAACATTCATTGTGGGTTTCCCCGGTGAAACTGAGGATGATTTCCAACAATTGCTGGATTGGCTCGACGAAACCCAAATCGATCGCGTTGGCGCATTTACCTATGAACCCGTAACGGGCGCACTGGCGAACGAACTTGAAGGCGCTGTACCTGACGAAGTCAAACAAGAGCGCTATGGCCGTTTGATGGAAAAAGCACAGGCGATTTCAATCGACCGTTTGGGCCAAAAGGTTGGTCGCACGATTGATGTGTTAATTGATGATGTTGCACCAGAAGACAACAAAGCCCTTGGCCGTTCCCAATGGGATGCGCCAGAAATTGACGGGCAAGTCTTCATTGATGATGCGAAGAACATCAAACCCGGCGACATGGTTCAAGTCAAAATCAACGATTCTGACGAGTATGATCTGTTTGGCACCCCAACAGATGCGCAATATCAGGCGATAAGCGATGCATAAGTCTTTCTCCCTGCAAATGGGCGACAAGACTTTGGAACTCGGCCCTAAACCTTTGGTGATGGGCATATTAAATGCAACGCCGGACAGTTTTTCGGACGGCGGCGACCACAATCACGTCGCTGACGCGGTGGCGCAAGCCACGCGAATGGTCGAAGCCGGAGCTGACATCATCGATGTTGGCGGGGAAAGCACCCGCCCCGGCGCAAATGAAGTTGGCGCACAGGTTGAACTTGACCGCGTCATGCCCGTGCTCGATGCGCTGCAGGAAGCCAAAATTGGCAAGCCTGTTTCAATCGACACCTATAAAGCCGTCGTTGGCCATCAAGCGATCCAAGCCGGCGCTACCATCATCAATGATGTATGGGGGTTTCAACGAGATCCGGAACTGGCGGACGTCGCGGCCCACTATAACACCCCTTCAATTTTGATGCATTGGGATCCAAACCGGGACACCTCAAAAGATATCGTTTCGGAAATGAAGCGATACTTTAATAAAAGCGTTCAAATCGCTGAAGATGCGGGATTAATTAAAGGTCAAATTTTGCTTGATCCCGGGTTTGGGTTTGGCAAAAATTACGAAGAAAACTTCACCCTTCTTAATCGCATCGATGAGATCTGCGCTTTGGGATACCCAGTATTGGTTGGCTTTTCTCGCAAATCTTCACTTGGCAAACTATTAGGGGTTGAGCCTAAAGAACGGGTTGCAGCAACCGGGGCAACCACGCTACTAGCATATACCAAGGGCGCCCATATTTTCCGCGTACATGATGTGCGCGAAAACTATGACGCTTTGCAGGTAGCGCACGCTACAATCTATGGCCCTCCGCCCGCTAAGGATATCTAACTCATGTCAAAACCAGATCGCATTGAAGACAAGATCATTTTATCCGACCTCGCCTTTTACGGATATCATGGGGTTATGCAGGAAGAAAACGCACTCGGGCAGCGCTTTCGCATCGATTTGGAGTGCGGCGTGGACCTCACAAAACCGGGCGGCACCGACGAAGTCGAAGATACTATTTCTTACGACCAAATATTCAACCTCGTAAACACCCACGTCACTGAAACGCGTTTTAAGCTTATCGAGGCGTTAGGCCAGCACATCATCGATCAGCTTTTTCAAACGTTCCCAACAATTGAATGGGTCAGAATTCGCGTTCGCAAACCAGAAGCACCAATTCCTGTCGTCGTCGGCGAATTTGCCGTTGAAATGGTTCGGGACCGGGAGACAAGCTGATGGGCAAAGCATGGCTTGGTCTTGGTGCAAACATTGGTCGCCCACGCGCGCAAATGCTTGAAGCATTGCGACGCCTAGATGCGCACCCCGATATCCACATCACCCGCAAATCTGGCATCATTGAAACCGACCCATGGGGCAAAACGGATCAAGACCCGTTCCTTAATATGGCAATTGAAGTCGAGACCGCGCTGGGTCCAATAGATTTGCTCGACGCCTGTTTGATGATCGAAGAAGCAATGGGCCGCAAACGGACAGAAAAATGGGGCCCCCGCCTCATCGACATCGACGTTGTGGCATTCGGCCAGATGAAGCTCATCACCGACCGCCTAACCGTGCCTCATCCCCACGCCCACGAACGCAGTTTTGTACTCGATCCACTTGAGGAAATAGCGCCGTCGGTTGCTAAGTGGATTAAAGCGCAAGCTGTGAAGGGCTAAGTCGGAGTGCGGCTTGGTTGAAATGGTTCTAGTCTGGTTAGAGCCCGTTTTTGACATTCGATCCACTTGCCATGCACTTCCTCAAGAACAGCTTAGTCAGCCAAATCGTTTGGTGTTGGAATATGAACTATTATGAGCGCGAGATTGCGGTTGGAAATTTCAATTTTGCTAACGACTCCCAGCCCTAATGCAGAGCTCCGCAATCAAGCCAGTCCTAGCCGGGGGGGCTGTTGGAGAGTGACGTCAATTTTGCATGGTTGTCGCAGTCTTCTGTGTCTGCATCGGGCGCCACGCTAGATAGATGGTCTCCCCACAGCCCTCGCAATCAAAGTGGATTTTTTGATCCGTTCGCAACTTCTCTACTTTTTTCTTGGGTAAGTCGCGTTTTGTGTCACATGCTCGGCAAGCAATTTCGAGAACTCTTTGCCCGAATGTCAGGTCAGATTTAAAAAAGACATAGCTTTCATCACAGTCTGGATTGATGCAGGTCACGATTTGCCCATCATTAAGAAGTTCGAAGCGCCGCTTGTTCTTTGAACCACAACAGCACTCAAATGAAATCTCTTCACCTATTCCTGTAGATATTAATGTTCCCTCGCCAATGCGTTTAATTTCCGCAAGTGCTTCGGAAACCTTCTTCTTGGTTGCTTCTTTGTCTCCGTACTGGGGTACAGTATCTGACTTGTTCGCAGGCAACCTGATATGTAGTGCCAGCTTTGCCAAGGCGTTCCAGAGGCTGCCGAGTTTCTTTGGATCGAAGCCGACGTGGGTGCCAATCGGCAAATACTCCATAGCCTGATACTCTTCCTGAGTCGGCTCTTGTGCCCCTTTTGGAGTAGGATCTTTGGAAATCGAAACTGTATACGTCTCTGCTGCCTTAGAATCCACCTCCTGAATTAACACTCTAACAATATCGCGTGGTTGCCATCTTTTTAGGTCGTCGTGAGAGATGTAATCATGTGCCAAACGAAGGCGTTCGTAACAGATTAACTCAATTGCCAAACGGCACTCTAGCGCTGCGTAAGTGATGCTCGAATCAGTATCTTCATTCAAAAGTTTTTCAATTTGGTCGACGACAAGCTCAAGGTTCAGCATCTTCTTCCTTAATTTTGGAGAATATTCACATAAGTCTCACAAAAGTGGAAGCAGCTCAATCGGTTCTCTGCGGATCAGATGGTCGTTCAGAATTTGCAAAGACCGCTCAATTCGGCAATTGTACGATTAACGAGTTTAGTCGCTTCGTCCGCAAAGTCGCCGCTGGCTCACTCATAAACCGAAAACTAAACTAAGATGCGCTCAACAACTCAAGCACAGTGTTCGCAGCGTCAAAATCTTGTCTTTTAAACGCCCGCATGCGGATGGCTTCGCCGTCTTCGCCCCACTGCTTGGCCTGATAGTCTTCGTCAACATATGCGGTGGTTAGAACCTGCTCTGGTGTAAACAAGCCCTCAGTCATGCCGATAGCAAGAATAGCTGATCCGGTAATTGAGGTAACCGACATTGTGCAAAACGCCTTGAACTTGTCGTAGCTGGCGATAATTTCCGCCGTACGTGCTTGGACTTCTGGCGGCTGGTCCTGATGCATAACCCCGATGATGACATTGAACGAAACATCGTATCGTTTCGCGAAAACGTCCATTGCATCGCCCCAATGCTTTGATTGCAGCGCAACCAAATCCGCTGGGGTGTCCGCGCGATAAGCCAGCAAATCGTTTCCCGCAAATTTGACAATTTCCGCTTTAACGTCCTCAAGCGCCTCATCACCCTTTTCAACAATCGTGTTGACCAACCGGGTTAGCGGCATGGTTGCGGGGTCGATTTCTTTTTCTTGGGCTTCCCATTCGACAACAATCAATTTTGCCAGTTCTTCGTTCGGCACACTCACAGCGACTTTACCCGGTGTTTTGATCGGGCGACCATCTAACAAAATTGCATACGCACCATCAAGTTCACCAACGCTAACCTGTTTGTAAAACCGTTTTGGCAATTGCTGCTTTTGATGTTTTTGCGCGCGGCCATAGCCATCTTCAACATGGGCTTGTGCATCTTCTAATATTTCACGCATTGCTTTGTCCTGTTAGTTTGTCGATTGCATCAATGAGTTGGCTATAGTGATCAATCACCATGTCCGCGCCGTTTTTGCGCAATGTTGCATGGTCATGATAACCCCAATTCACACCAAGCGCGCGTACGCCAGCAGCTTTTGCCATCGCCATATCATATGACGTATCACCAATCATGACGGTTTTGCTGGCATCGGCGCCTGTTTCAGACATCGCCGTATTCACCATGCCAGGATGAGGTTTTGACGGGTTATTGTCCGGCGTCTGCAACGTTTGGAAATGATGGCCGAAATCATAATCTCGGAATAAACGATGTACGCCGCGCAAGTGTTTTCCGGTCGCTATACCTAACAATGTTTGATCTTGTTGCCCTAGCTTTTCAATCGTTTCAAACGCACCATCATAAATGCGCTCATTGATCGATCCCGCTTCAACTTTCTTGTTGAATTCATCTCGATATTCTTGGGCCAGTCGCCGCCCTAACGCGTCATCTTCAGTTTTGAGCAATTGCTGCATGATGATCTCAAGGTTCAAACCAATGCCAGAGCGAATATCTTCACCAGCTGGAATTTCAAAACCATTTTTGCGGAAAACTTCTTGTGCTGTTTCCACGACATGGGCAGCACTATCCACAATAGTCCCATCAACATCAAAAATCACCAACCGCATTACTTATCTGCCTTTGCCCGCAACCCTTCGTCGCGCAATGTCTTGTCATACTCAATCGCGGCAAGGATCACTTCGCGCACACCTTCACGCGCGATATCCGGCATTGACCTAAACTTGATATGTCGCAAATCTTTTCCCGTGCCCTCAAGCAAACCTTGAGGGTTGGGAAGGTGCGCTCCATAGAAGAACTGCAAATTGACGTAGTTGGGTTGCCCGCAAACGGTAACAATTGTTGAATTCGCCACGAAACCGGGAAAATTCCATCTTTTCATCCGATGCAGTGATGGGTCAACCTCAGCCACAAGGTCATAAACAGCATGCGCGATTGGCGCGACATGATCATCTAATCTATCGAAATGGCTGAGATCAGGCATCAAATCAGTCCTTGTCTAATTCTTCTTCATCTTTGGGATCATAATACTTCGTGTTGAAACCAAACATATCAAACGTCTTTTGCATATGCGGCGGCAACGGCGCGGTGATGTCCAACTGCTTGCCGTTGGGCAAAGGCAATGCAAGCCGACGAGCATGTAAGTGCAAGCCACGACCTAGATCGTCCGGCTTTTCCCAGTTTTCAATGTTGAAATAGCGCGGATCGTTGATGATCGGCGTTCCCAACTCAGCCATATGAACGCGCAATTGGTGCGTACGACCTGTAACTGGTTTCAAGGTGACCCAAGCAAACTTGCCGCCCGCATCTTCTGTAACTGAATAATGCGTTACAGAATGCTGAGCACCATCGACGCCCTGATCAACCACACGCATCTGTTCGTCGCCCTCTGGCGTTTGCTGACGCGCAACAAAGCAGGACAGTTTGCCCTGTTTAGGGTGCGGCACATAGGCGGTAACCGCCCAATAGATTTTGCGCGCGGAACGAGAACGGAAAACACCGCCGAAATGAGAAGCGGCAGAACGCGTTTTAGCAATCAGCAAACAGCCCGACGTATCCCGGTCCAAACGGTGAACCAGACGTGGTTTTTCACCCTTTTTGTTCGGAATACTTTCGAGCAATTTGTCGACATGCATTTTGGTGTTGGTGCCGCCCTGAACCGCAAGGCCATGGGGCTTGTTGATCACCAATATGCTCTCATCCTCATAAAGGGTAAGATCGGCCAACAATTGCACGTCTTTCTCAATGATGCGAATTTTCGGTTCGCGCGGCACAGCTGGCGCGTCGCCAATCGGTGGCACACGAATAATCTGCCCAGCAGACAAACGCGTGTTTGCCTTTACGCGCCCTTTATTGACGCGAACTTCGCCCTTGCGAATAATCCGCTGAAGGCGTGAAAATGGTAGATCCGGAAAGTGAACTGAAAACCAACGATCAAGCCGCATGTTTTCTTCTTCAGCTGAAACCGTTCGCTGCTGTACGCCGCTCATATTAGTCCTCTCATAAGCGCTAAAGCGCTAAACAATGCTACAATGGAAAGCACGACGGATAGACCGACATAACCCGCAGCGCCCCCCATCTGTCCACGCTCGTAAAGCGCGTATGCATCCAATGAAAATGCAGAAAATGTGGTAAACCCACCACAAAAGCCTGTTGCCAATAACAGCCGAGCCGAATGGGACCATTCAGGCGTGGTCTTTGCAAAATAGCCGACCACAACGCCGATAAGGAAGGAGCCCAAAACATTCACAATCATCGTCGCGTATGGAAAGCCAGCAAAACCGAAGCGCATGACCAACTGGCCAACACCGTGCCGCCCCATAGCACCTAACGCGCCGCCCAAACCGACAAGCAAGTAAGACATGAATTTGTCTTTCGTCTGTTATCTTTAATCTAGCTTTTGCCCGTAGATTTGCTCAAACGCAAGCGTTTGAAATAATCCATGCGCTTTTGCACGTCTCGTTCAAACCCGCGTTCTACAGGATGATAGAATTCTTGTCGCCCTAAATCGTCAGGGAAATAGTCCTGCCCAGAAAAGCCCTCTGGCGTATCATGGTCATAGATATAGCCATCCCCATAACCTGAATTTTCCATCAGCTTCGTCGGTGCATTCAAAATGTTCTTCGGTGGCATGGGCGAGCCAGATTGCTTGGCAAACGAAGTCGCCTGTTTATAGGCCGTATAAACCGCATTCGATTTTGGCGCCGTGGCTAAATAAACAGCAGCTTGTGCCAAAGCCAACTCGCCTTCTGGCGATCCCAACATTTGATAGGCGTCGCGCGCCGCAATACATTGGGGTAAAGCTAAAGGGTCTGCCATACCAATATCTTCCACCGCCATCCGAATTAGACGTCGAGCGAGAAACATTGGATCTTCACCGGACACCAACATGCGCGTGAGATAATACAGCGCGGCGTCTGGGTCGGAGCCACGAATGGTTTTATGTAGGGCTGAGATCAGGTTGTAATGGCCGTCTTGCCCCTTGTCGTAAACCGGTGCCCGGCGTTGAACAATCCGCTCAAGATCTTCACGACCCAACTCATCACCAGGCTGAGTTGCAGCAAAAAGTTCTTCCACCAAACCTAAAAGCGCGCGACCATCACCGTCTGCCATCTCCGCAAGGGCAAGACGCGCATCGGCGGTCAGTGGCACCTTACGGTCCTGATGTTCTTCCGCACGCACCAACAGCTGCTCAGCCGCCTCGCTGTCATGTGCGTTGAAGATCAACACCTGCGCCCTTGAGAGCAAAGCAGAGTTCAATTCAAAGGATGGGTTTTCAGTGGTTGCTCCAATCAAAACGAGCGTACCGTCTTCCATTACCGGCAAAAAGCTATCTTGCTGCGCGCGGTTAAACCGATGGATTTCATCCACAAACAGCAATGTACGTTTCCCAGAACGCTTCAAATCCCGCGCTTGCTCAAAAACCTTTTTTAATTCCGCAACGCCAGAAAAAATCGCTGATATTTGATGGAAATGATAGTCCACATTCTGCGCCAACAAACGCGCGACTGTGGTTTTCCCTGAACCCGGTGGACCCCAGAACACCAAAGACCCCAGCCGACCAGATTTGATCATGCGGGTGAGCGTGCCCTCCTCCCCAACAAGATGATCCTGTCCCACAACCTGATCCAACGATTGCGGCCGCAAGAGATCAGCCAAGGGTCGATCTTGGTTGGGTTCATTGCTGAGTTCTTTGACAAAGAGGTCGGTCATAACATCTGCTTACATATCTGTGGATCACCAGAATAACACGCACCATGGAATGCAGCCAACCACTTCAACACGCAGCACTAGTGTTTCTCATTCGACAGCACCCGATCAATTGCGACTCGTCAGCCCACTGCTTACCAATTCAAACTTCACTGCATCTAGTTCGGATTGGTTTTGCACTATGTAGGTTCTACCGTAGTGCCTATCTAGTTCATCGATGATGGTTGGTCTAACGTTGTTGTAAAAGTTGAAAATAATCTTGAACATCCTAAATGCAATCAAAATTTCAGGGCAATTGTCAGGCAGTTCAGGCCGCCCACTAAACAGATATTTCCAATTGCGTTTTGCACAGCGCCATAAGGAAACGCTGGGAACAACATCCAAAAATATAACACATCAGCAGCATCACGTACAGGTTTGGAGACACCTTCAATGATCCAAATTTTTTGCGAGATCAGAGCCTCTTCTTCGATAACCCTTTCCGCTGTGGGCGTTTTTTGCCAACCAGGTTGCCAAACGATACTATCGAGGCCGAAAACAGGCAACCCAAGCGCCAAACCGAGTTCTGCTGCAAATGTCGTTTTTCCCGACCCAGCATTGCCTGTGATATGGATTCGATTCATAGGTCCAACGTTCACACGCCGACTTGGCATGAACAACTGTGAAATCAGCAAACAACAAAAAAAGGCGCCCCGAGGGACGCCTTAATTCATAAAGAACACAGAGCGAAACTACGCTGCTGCTTCTTCTGTCTCGTCTTGACGATCAGCAACTGGGCCAGAATCTTTGCCCTTCGCTGAAACATCACGATCAACCAACTCAATCACAGCGATTGGAGCGTTGTCGCCATAGCGGAAGCCCGCTTTAAGCACGCGTGTATAACCGCCTTGACGGTCTTGGTAACGTGGACCCAAAACATCAAACAGCTTTTTCGCCTGTGTTTCATCGCCAATGCGAGAAGCAGCGATACGACGAGAGTGAAGGTCACCCTTCTTCGCAAGCGTGATGAGTTTTTCCAAAATAGGACGTAGGTCTTTGGCTTTAGGCAAAGTTGTAACGATCTGCTCATGCTTGATAAGCGAAGCACACATGTTAGCAAACATCGCTTTACGATGGCTTGCTGTCCGGTTCAACTTGCGGCCCGATTTACGGTGGCGCATTCTATTCTCCTGTCAACTTCAGTGCGTTAAGCGCTTGCAGATCAATAATGATCTTCGAAACGCTTCGCGAGGTCTTCAATGTTTTCAGGCGGCCAGTTAGCTACATCCATACCAAGATGTAAGCCCATTTGCGCCAGAACTTCTTTGATTTCATTTAGTGATTTACGGCCAAAGTTCGGGGTACGCAGCATTTCTGCTTCCGACTTCTGGATCAAATCACCGATGTAAACGATATTGTCGTTCTTCAGGCAGTTTGCTGAACGAACAGACAATTCAAGCTCATCAACCTTCTTAAGAAGAGCTGGGTTGAATGCAAGCTCAGGGGCTGCATCTTCAACAACTTCTTTTTCAGGCTCTTCAAAGTTCACAAACACGTTCAATTGATCCTGCAAAATACGAGCAGCAAAAGCTACCGCATCTTCAGGTGACAAAGAACCGTCTGTTTCAACAGTCAAGTTAAGCTTGTCATAGTCAAGAACCTGACCCTCACGCGTATTCTCAACTTTGTAAGAAACACGCTTGATAGGTGAGAACAACGCATCAACAGAAACAAAGCCAATTGGCGCATCTTCTGGACGGTTGCGATCAGCAGGCACATAGCCATTACCGGTCTCGACTGTAAACTCCATATTGATCTCAGCACCATCATCAAGGTGGCAAAGAACCAATTCAGGGTTCAATATTTCAATATCGCCAGAAACTTCAATATCGCCCGCCATTACAGCACCTGGGCCCTTTTTAGACAAAGTAAGACGCTTCGGCCCCTCTTCATCCATCCGGACTGAAATTTCTTTTACGTTGAGCACCATATCGGTGACATCTTCACGAACGCCAGGCACAGAAGAAAATTCGTGCAAAACGCCATCAATTTGGATTGCAGTAACTGCAGCCCCTTGGAGTGAAGACAACAAAACCCGACGCAAAGCGTTACCCAATGTCAAACCATAACCACGCTCTAGTGGTTCAGCGACAACTGAGGCAACCCGTGCCGGATCGTTTCCCGGTACAATGTCCAGTTTCGTCGGCTTAATCAGTTCTTGCCAGTTTTTCTGGATCATTATAGCTTACACCCTTTCAAATATGCGGTTCATCCGCCGATAACCGCATGAAATGTAAAATTCCACACCCACCCGTTTGGCCAAACGAGCGGTAATAAAAATTAAACGCGACGACGCTTGCGTGGACGACATCCGTTATGTGGAATTGAAGTCACATCGCGAATGCTAGTGACTGTAAATCCAGCTGCTTGCAAAGCGCGCAACGCAGACTCACGTCCAGAACCTGGACCGCAAACTTCGACTTCCAAAGTTTTCATGTTGTGCTCTTGTGCTTTCTTAGCAACATCTTCAGCAGCAACCTGAGCAGCATATGGAGTAGACTTACGAGAGCCTTTAAAACCCATAGTACCAGCTGATGACCAAGCAATTGTATTGCCCTGAACATCAGTGATCGTGATCATTGTGTTGTTGAATGTAGAGTTTACGTGCGCAACACCAGACGTGATGTTTTTCCGCTCGCGACGCTTAACGCGTGCTTCTTTAGCCATGCTTTTTCCTTTTACGATCTCATCACCACCGTTCTCAGACGATAGCTCCACCGAAACAAATAAGTGTCCTGATCAATCGGGACACCAAAATTACTTTTTCTTACCAGCGATTGCCTTAGCTGGGCCCTTACGGGTCCGAGCATTATTGTGCGTGTTTTGACCACGCACAGGCAGACCACGACGATGACGAAGACCGCGATAGTTACCCATATCCATCAAACGTTTG
Source organism: Maritalea sp. (assembly GCF_051251695.1). Lineage (NCBI taxonomy): Bacteria > Pseudomonadati > Pseudomonadota > Alphaproteobacteria > Hyphomicrobiales > Devosiaceae > Maritalea > Maritalea sp. The sequence continues at coordinate 20,107 of NZ_JBPOEU010000019.1, forward strand.
ATGTTCATGGAAACTGAACGACGCAAGTCACCTTCAACGATGTAGTCACGGTCAATAGTTTCACGAACCTGAATTACTTCAGCGTCCGACAATTCCATCACGCGACGTTCCGCAGGAATACCAACTTTTTCGCAAATTTCAGATGCGTGCTTTGCACCAATCCCGTGAATATACTGAAGCGCAATTTCTACACGCTTATTAGTCGGGATATTCACACCAGCAATACGAGCCACGTTGCTGATCTCCTTAAATTCAATGCAGATCACCATGATCCGCGTTCACACAACAGCAACAGACCGGCATTCGACCTCTTGCAATTTTCAAGAAACCGAGCCCAGTCTTCGCAATGCGTTTAACTAAGCGCGGTTCATAACCGAGTTCCCTGCATAAAGTCAACACTTAGGTTGTATGCAGAGCACTCGAAATTTAGCTAGCAGCCAAAGCTGCCATTATTGATGTAGTGACTTCGTCGATTCCCGCCATCCCGTCAACGCTTTTGACAAGATCCTTCTTCGAATAAAAATCAACCAATGGAGCAGTTAGCTCCTGATACACGTCCAAACGATTGCGAAGAACCTCTTCATTATCGTCCGCGCGCGCACCACCAGATTCGGCAGCCCTGGTTAGAATGCGACCAACAAGTGTGTCCGCATCAACTTTAATCTCAACAACGGCGTCTAGGCCAATGCCTTTATCAGCAAGCAAAACCTCTAAAGCTCTTGCTTGCTCAGTCGTCCGAGGAAACCCGTCCAAAATGAAGCCTTTTTGGCAATCAGATTGATCAAGGCGATCCGAAATAATGCCGACAACGGTTTCGTCGGGCACCAAATCACCACGCGCAATGATATCTTTCACCTCAAGACCAAGTGGTGTTTCCCCAGCAATTGCTGCACGGAGCATATCTCCAGTAGACAATTGAGGAATGCCAAAGCGCTCAACTAAAAACTGCGCTTGCGTACCTTTACCCGCACCCGGTGGTCCTAAAAGAATCAGCCTCATTTTTTACGCCGTCCTCCCAAACGAGATTTCTTCACCAAGCCCTCATATTGTTGAGCAACAAGATGAGATTGAACTTGCGAAATAGTATCAAGTGTCACCGTCACCATAATCAGCAACGACGTACCACCAAGGAACGCTGAAACGTTCAATTGGGAAACCAGCACCTCTGGGATCAGAGCAACAAGCGTCAAATAGAGCGCTCCAACTATCGTAATCCGCGTCAGCACATAATCGATATGTTGCGCTGTACGCTCACCCGGCCGGATGCCCGGAATAAATCCACCAGACTTTTTAAGATTGTCTGCTGTTTCAGTCGGGTTAAACACGATCGAGGTGTAGTAAAACGCGAAGAAGAATATCAACGATGCAAAGATGCCGAGATAAACCGGTTGTCCACGTCCCAGAACAGCTGCCACAGTCGTCAACCAACCAGGGGCGTCACCTTGGGCTGCAAACGATGCCATAGTGGCAGGAAGCAGCAAGAGAGATGATGCAAAGATCACTGGAATAACGCCGGCAGTGTTCAATTTCAAAGGCAAGTGAGATGTATCACCTTGGAACATTTTGTTCCCAACTTGACGCTTAGGATATTGCACAAGCAACTTCCTTTGCGCCCGTTCGAAGAACACAATGACCGCAATCACCACAATGGCTAGGACCAACAGACCGATAACACCAACAGTTGGTAGCGCACCTGTACGGCTCAATTCTAGCGTTTGAGCAATAGCTGCAGGCAATGTCGCAACGATGCCGGCAAAGATGATCAAGGAAATACCGTTACCAACGCCGCGTGAAGTCACCTGTTCACCAAGCCACATCAGGAACATTGTGCCACCAACAAGGGTAACAACTGTCGAAATCCGGAAGAACCAACCAGGATTTGAAACAACCCCTTCACTGGCTTCTAGACCAACAGCGATGCCGTAAGCTTGCAAGGCACAGAACACCACAGCTAAATAGCGGGTATATTGATTGATCTTGCGTCGTCCGCTCTCGCCTTCTTTCTTCAACGCTTCAAGCGTTGGAGAAGCCGTTGTCATCACTTGGATAACAATCGAGGCGGTAATGTATGGGATCAAGTTGAGGGCAAAAATTGCCATCCGCTCAACCGCGCCACCAGCAAACATGTTAAACATGCCAAAGATGCCAGATTGCGCCCGATCAAATGTCGCCGCAAATGCGTCGCCATCAATGCCAGGAATAGGAATATAGGTGCCCAACCGATACACCAGCAGCGCACCTAGGGTAAACCAGATGCGCTGTTGAAGATCTTTTGCCTTGGCAAAGGTCGAAAAATTTAAGTTCCGGGCAAGTTGTTCTGCTGCCGAAGCCATATAGCTCAGTCCTTAACTCAAGGAAAAATGTTTACGATTATTCAGCTTCAGCGGGTGCTGCAGCTGGCAGATCAATTTTACCGCCAGCAGCTTCAACAGCCGCCAAAGCGCCTTTTGAAGCGTGGTCAGCTTTGAACGTCACTTTTTTCGAAGTGAATTCATTGTTGCCAGCAATCAAACGAAGACCGTCTTTTGCCCGGCGAATAACGCCTGCACCAACAAGTGCAGTAACGTCAATCACGCCTTTAGCGTCCAACCGACCAGCATCGATAGCTGTTTGAATACGGTCCAAACGCACAGCATTAAACTTCTTCGCAAATGGGTTGTTAAACCCACGCTTAGGCATTTGCTGAATCAGGTTAGTTTGTTCACCACGGAAACCATTTACAGACACACCTGAGCGTGACTTTTGGCCTTTAACACCGCGTCCACCTGTTTTGCCTTTGCCAGAACCAATACCACGACCAATGCGGGTACGGTCTTTTGACGAGCCTTCATTGTCGGCTAACTCATTCAGTCGCATGACAAATCCTTCAATTACTTCTCGTCGACAACGCGAACGAGGTGGGAAACTTTTTTGATCATGCCCCGTACCGCTGGTGTATCTTCCAGCGTACGACGGCGATGCATCTTGTTTAAACCAAGACCAACAAGCGTAGCACGCTGGTCTTGAGTACGGCGGATCGGGCTACCGGTCTGCTCTACTGTTACTGTTTTATCAGCCATGTCTCAACTCCAGTTCAACCGCCTATTAAGCGCTTGCTGTTTCGCCAACGTCAGTTTCACGACGACGACCTTGGACTTCAGAAACTTTCAAACCACGACGTGCAGCAACTGAACGTGGGCTTTCAAGGTTTTTCAAAGCATCAAAGGTAGCGCGTACCATGTTATATGGGTTTGCTGAACCCTGAGATTTCGCAACAATGTCCGAAATACCCAAAGTTTCAAAAACCGCACGCATCGGGCCACCAGCAATAATACCAGTACCTGCAGGAGCTGCACGAAGCAAAACCTTACCCGCACCGTGACGACCATTTACGTCATGGTGTAATGTACGTGCTTCACGTAGTGGCACACGGATCATTTGACGCTTGGCTTGTTCTGTTGCTTTGCGGATCGCTTCAGGCACTTCACGTGCTTTACCATGGCCAAAGCCAACGCGGCCTTTTTGATCACCAACCACAACAAGTGCAGCAAAACCGAAACGACGTCCGCCCTTTACAACTTTCGCCACGCGATTGATGTGGACTAGGCGATCAACAAATTCGCTATCGCGCTCTTGATTGTCTCTCATCGTCTCAACCAGTTCTTCTTATTCGTTTCAAATACAGTCAACGCACCCATTAGAAGCGTAGACCACCTTCGCGTGCAGCTTCTGCTAAAGCTTTCACACGGCCATGATAAAGATATGCACCACGGTCAAATACAACGTCTTCAACACCAGCTTTTACTGCACGTGCTGCGAGCAATTTGCCCACTTCACCAGCTGCTGATTGGTTGGAGCCTTTTTCAACTTTAACATCGCTGTCTAAAGTTGAAGCGGCAACAACTGTGCGCCCTGTTGTATCATCGATGACCTGAGCATAAATATTTTTCTCAGAGCGGAATACCGACAAACGAGGACGCCCATTAGCGCGCAACTTAACTGCGCGACGTACCCTCGCCTTGCGGCGGTCCTTGGATTGGCTGCGGTTCGCCATAATTTCGCGTCCTTACTTCTTCTTACCTTCTTTGCGGAAGATATATTCGTCTTCATAACGGATACCCTTGCCCTTATAGGGCTCAGGTGGCCGGAATTCGCGAATGTTTGCGGCAACTTGCCCAACAATTTGCTTATCAGCACCAGAGACAATAATCTCTGTCGTCTGAGGCGCTTGAATTTGGATACCTTCAGGAGCTTTGAAGATCACATCGTGTGAAAAACCTAGCGCCAATTTAAGGTCTGAACCTTGCATTTGCGCCCGGTAACCAACACCTGTGATAACCAGCTTCCTTTGGAAACCCTCTTTAACACCAGTAACGATATTCTGTACCAATGTACGTGACATTCCCCATGCAGAACGAGCAGCTTTGCTGTCGTTTACTGGAGTGACCTGGACGCCTTCGTCGGTCATTTCAACAGTCACGAGACTTACCAGATCAACAGACAACTCGCCTTTTGGGCCTTTTGCCTTGATTGTCTGGCCTTCGATTGTGACCGTCACACCATCTACTGGGGCGACTGGTTTCTTGCCAATACGAGACATTTTATTTTGCCTTCTCGGATCAAACCGTAGCTTTAATAAAGGAAAATCGTAACCGGTCTAGAAGACGCGGCACAAAACTTCTCCACCAACATTGTTTATACGTGCTTCATGATCAGCCATTACACCTTTTGGTGTAGAAACGATCGAAACGCCCAAGCCATTTGCAACCTGTGGAATACTTTTCACAGAGGCATACACACGACGGCCAGGTTTTGAAACACGTTGGATTTCGCGAATGACAGGCTTGTCGTCAAGATATTTCAACTCAACGTCAATTTCCGAGACACCGTTTTCAAATTCAGAAACAGTATAGCCACGAATAAAGCCTTCAGACTTCAAAACATCCAACACACGAGCCCGCAATTTAGATGCAGGTGTTTTAACAGTAGTCCGGCTGCGCATTTGCGCATTCCGAATACGTGTTAGCATATCACCAAGCGGATCAGTAAAACTCATCGCTTAATTCTCCTTACCAGCTCGATTTCACGAGGCCAGGGATTTTTCCCTTATTGCCCAAATCGCGTAATGCAATACGTGATAATTTGAGCTTACGATAATAACCACGAGGGCGACCGGTAACTTCACAACGGTTGCGCACACGAGTTGCGGCTCCATTGCGAGGCATAGCAGCTAATTTAAGCTGAGCCTGAAACCGCTCTTCAAGTGGAATTGATGCGTCTTTTGTGATCGCTTTGAGAGCGGCGCGCTTAGCTGCATCACGTGCAACCATTTTACGCTTTTTCTCATTGTTCTCTACGGCGCTTTTCTTTGCCATTCTTCTATAGTCCTTATCCGACTGTCACGTCTTAGGCTGTTTGCCCAAACGGGAAGTTAAAGCCCTTAAGAAGCGCCAACGCTTCTTCATTTGTGTTTGCAGTCGTACAAACAATCACGTCCATGCCCCAAATTTGGTCTACTTGGTCGTAATTAATTTCAGGGAAAATAATATGTTCCTTGATGCCCATAGCAAAATTGCCACGACCGTCAAAGCTTTTTATATTCAACCCACGAAAGTCACGTACGCGTGGCAAAGCAATGTTCACCAAACGGTCCATAAATTCGTACATCTGCGCCTTGCGAAGTGTCACTTTACAACCCAAAGGCATCTCTTCACGAACTTTAAAGCCCGCAATTGATTTCTTTGCGTGTGTAATAACAACTTTTTGACCAGCAATAGCTTCCAAATCAGCAGCAGCTGACTTGACTTTTTTGCTGTCATTAACCGCAGCACCCACACCCATATTCAACACGATTTTCTCGAGTTTTGGGATTTGCATTGGGTTCTTGTAGTTAAATTCTTCGGCCAAAGCCGCACGAACAACTTCATCATAGTGCGTGCGTAGGCGTGGGACGTTGTTCTCAGCCATTGATCACTTCTCCCGAGCGTTTCGCAACGCGCTTTTTCTCGCCATCCTTAACAACAAAACCAACACGAGTTGCCTTGTTCTCTTTAGGATCAACAAGCGCAATGTTTGACAGATGAATCGGCGCTTCTTTTGTCAAGATGCCGCCCTCATCAGTTTGAGTTGCACGTGTGTGACGTTTAACAAGGTTTACACCCTGTACAAGCGCACGGTTGTCGCTTGGGTTAATGTTCAACACGTCGCCGGTTTTACCCTTATCGCGACCAGTGAGGACAATAACCTTGTCACCCTTTTTAATCTTTGCGGCCATTGCTAGAGCACCTCCGGCGCAAGCGAAACAATCTTCATGTGGTTCTTGGAACGCAATTCACGAGGAACTGGGCCAAAAATACGTGTGCCGATTGGCTCTTCACTAGTGTTCACCAAAACCGCTGCATTGCGGTCAAAACGGATCGTAGTGCCATCAGGACGACGGATGTCTTTAGCTGTACGTACAACTACTGCACGCATAACTTGTCCCTTTTTAACACGGCCACGCGGAATAGCTTCTTTAACGGAAACAACAATAGTGTCGCCAACAGAAGCGTATTTACGCTTAGAGCCGCCCAGCACCTTGATGCACATAACACGACGCGCACCGGAATTATCCGCGACATCGAGATTCGTCTGCATCTGAATCATGACTGGTAGCCTTCTTAATTGTCGGTTGGTGTAACCCAACCTCTACTTAAATCCAAATCCGAAATTCTGCACTCAATTAAGAGGCAGGAACAACGGTCCATCTTTTATTCTTCGAAATCGGCGCACATTCTTCGATTTGGACAATATCACCAGTTTTGGCAACATTAGCTTCATCGTGAGCCTGATATTTCTTTGAACGACGTACCACTTTTTTCAAAAGTGGGTGTGTGAATCGACGTTCGACGCGCACAACAATCGTTTTATCGTTCTTGTCAGAGACTACAGTCCCTTGCAATATACGCTTTGGCATCAAGCCGCTCCTACTCGCCTGCTACGCTTTTTTCGCGCAGGATTGTTTTCACCCGTGCGACGTCGCGGCGTACTTGCCGAATTCGCGCGGTATTTTCAAGCTGCTGAGTTGCACCTTGAAAGCGCAGATTGAACTGCTCTTTCTTAAGGTTTAACAATTCTTGGTTCAGCTCGTCTGCGGTTTTAGTCCGCACATCATTCGCATTCATCTCATCGATCCCTTAGTCGGCGATACGTGTAACAACACGTGTCTTGATCGGCAACTTCATTGCTGCTAGGCGCAAGGCTTCACGAGCAACTTCGTCCGACACACCGTCGATCTCAAACATGACCCGACCAGGTTTAACCCGAGCGGCCCAATAATCTACAGAACCCTTACCTTTACCCATCCGGACTTCAGTAGGCTTAGAGCTTACTGGTACATCAGGGAAAATTCTGATCCATACTCGACCCGCCCGTTTCATATGGCGAGTCATTGCGCGACGAGCAGCCTCAATTTGGCGCGACGTCACACGTTCTGGCTCTTGTGCTTTAAGGCCGTGAGACCCAAAGTTCAAAGCGCTACCGCCTTTTGCAACACCGCGAATGCGGCCTTTATGCATTTTGCGGAATTTAGTGCGTTTAGGTTGCAACATTTTTCAATATGCTCCTTAACCGGCGTTCTGGCGACGCTGCTGACGCTGAGGTTTCTTATCCCCTGAGCCTTCAGTAGCACGACGTTCGTGTGCCATCGGATCATGTTCAAGAATTTCGCCTTTGAAAATCCAAACTTTAATACCGATAATGCCGAATGTTGTTTCGCCTTCTGCAGTACCATAGTCGATATCCGCACGCAAAGTGTGCAACGGAACCCGACCTTCACGATACCATTCAGTCCGCGCAATATCAGCACCGCCCAAACGACCCGCAACATTCACTCGAATGCCTTGAGCGCCCATGCGCATTGCTGTTTGTACCGAACGCTTCATTGCGCGTCGGAATGAAACCCGACGTTCAAGTTGCTGTGCGATACCTTGCGCAACCAAAGTTGCATCTGTTTCAGGCTTGCGAACTTCAACAATGTTCAAGTGCACTTCTGAATCTGTAAACTTACGTACTTTTGCACGAAGCTTTTCAATGTCAGCGCCCTTTTTACCGATCACGATACCAGGACGGGCTGTGTGAATAGACACACGACACTTCCGGTGAGGACGCTCGATAACGATCTTAGATACCGCAGCTTGTTTGAGTGTTTCCTCAAGCATTTTGCGGATCTTCAAATCTTCTTGCAACAACGTTCCGAATTCGCCTTTGTTGGCGTACCAGCGGCTGTCCCAAGTGCGGTTTACGCCAAGGCGAAAACCAATTGGATTGATCTTATGGCCCATTATGCGGCCTCCTCAACTTCACGCACAACGATTGTCAAGTGTGAGAAAGGTTTCAAAATCTTTCCTACACGACCACGTGCACGCGGACGAAAACGTTTCATCACAAGCGATTTGCCGACATATGCTTCAGCAACAACCAATGCGTCTGTATCCAGACCGTGGTTGTTCTCCGCATTGGCAATGGCGCTTTCCAATGTCTTTTTCACGTCTTTTGCAATCCGCTTAGGAGAGAAAGTCAATTCAGCCAAGGCCTTTTCAACTTTCTTACCACGGATGGTAGTTGCAACGAGGTTCAGCTTTTGAGGGCTGGTGCGCACTTGGCGCAACACTGCTCGTGCCTCGTTGTCTTTAAGCGAACGTTCCCGCTTTGCCTTACCCATCGTTACTTCCTCTTCGCCTTCTTATCGGCGCCGTGTCCGTAATATGTCCGGGTCGGAGAGAATTCGCCAAACTTGTGGCCAATCATCTCTTCGCTAATATTAACAGGCACGTGTTTCTGGCCGTTATAAACACCAAAGGTCAATCCAACAAACTGAGGCAAAATAGTAGAGCGACGGCTCCAGATTTTGATAACCTCGTTGCGGCCGCCTTCGCGGACCTTCTCGGCTTTTTTGATCAGATATCCGTCTACAAACGGACCTTTCCAAACAGAACGTGTCATTTGACCTACCTGCCCTTCTTCTGATGACGTGAACGAACAATGAATTTGTCCGTGGATTTATTTGAGCGTGTACGCTTGCCCTTAGTTGGTTTACCCCAAGGTGTCACTGGGTGACGACCACCAGAAGTACGACCTTCACCACCACCGTGTGGGTGATCAACCGGGTTCATTGCAACACCACGAACACTTGGACGTTTACCCAACCAGCGATTACGGCCAGCTTTACCAATATTTGTGTTCGAATGGTCGGCGTTTGAAACCGCACCAACAGTTGCCATACAAGAACCAGGAACAAGACGTTGTTCACCAGAACCCAAGCGAAGAATTGCCATTCCTTGGTCACGGCCAACATACTGAACATAAGTTCCAGCTGAACGCGCCATTTGGCCACCCTTCAAGGGCTTCATCTCAACATTGTGTACGATCGTACCCACTGGCATACGCTCAAGTGGCATCGCATTACCTGGCTTCACATCAACCGCATTGCGTGAGGCGACAACTTTATCACCAGCACCCAAGCGCTGTGGCGCCAAGATATAAACTTGTTCACCGTCTTCATAGTTCACAAGCGCGATGAAGGCTGTACGGTTTGGATCATATTCCAAACGCTCAACAGTACCAACAACGTCATACTTGCGACGTTTGAAGTCGATCAAACGGTATGACCGCTTAACACCGCCACCTTGGCGACGCATAGTGATGCGACCAGAATTATTTCGACCACCCTTGTTCGTCAAACCAGACGTCAACTTCTTGACCGGGCCGCCCTTGTGTAGTTCAGAGCGATCAATACCGACCAAAGCACGTTGGCTTGGCGTGGTGGGATTATAATGCTTCAAAGCCATTTTTTAATCGTCCCTACCCTAAAGTCCGGTTGAAAGGTCAATAGACTGACCTTCTACCAAAGTTACGATGGCCTTCTTAACGTCTTTACGTTGACCAACACGGCCCTTAAAACGTTTTTCTTTGCCTTTGCGGATCAGCGTGTTGACCGCTTGTACCTTTACAGAGAACAAACCTTCAACAGCAGCCTTAATTTCAGGCTTAGTCGCGTCAATCGCCACGTCAAAAACAACTTGGTTATGCTCGGAAGCAATAGTTGATTTCTCTGTCACAACTGGGTTGCGAATAATGTTGTATGCGCGTTCAGTGCTCATGAGAAACGTGCCTCCAAGCTTTCCAATGCCGCTTTGGTCAAGACCAATTTAGTGCGACGAAGGATGTCATAAACGTTGATACCTTGAGCCGGCAAAACATCGATATGCATGATGTTGCTTGCTGCACGAGAGAAGTTCTCGTCCAATTCAGCGCCACCGATAATCAATGCATTGTCAAAACCAAGTGCGCCAAAAGACTTCAGTAGTGCAGCAGTCTTAGGCTCTTTTGCTTCGGCTTTATCAAGAATGACCAAGTCACCAGATTTTGCTTTGGTAGACAAAGCATGTTTTAGCGCCATGGCACGAACTTTTTTCGGCAAATCAATCGCATGTGAACGAGTAACCGGACCAAAAGCACGACCACCACCACGGAACTGAGGAACCTTACGGTTACCGTGACGCGCGCCACCTGAACCTTTTTGGCGTACGAACTTCTTGGTTGTTCCGCGAATATCGGAACGACCTTTAGTTTCGTGCGTACCAGCCATTTTTTTCAACTGCTGATAACGAACCATACGGTGCAAAATGTCTGCGCGTGGCTCTAGACCAAACACGTCATCTGCAAGCTCAACTTTACCAGCTGCTTTACCTTCAAGAGTTGTTACTGACAATTCCATTATTCAGCGCCCCCTTCTTGAACTTCTGCTGCTGGTGTAGCTGCTGCTTCAATTGCTTTGAATGAACCAGGTGTTGGTGCATCCGAAGGAATTGCTTTTTTAACAGCGTCGCGAACCATAATCCAACCGCCTTTTGAGCCTGGCACAGCACCCTGAACCATGATCAAGCCACGATCTACATCGGTCTTAATCACTTTAAGGTTCTGAGTAGTTGAACGAACAGCACCCATATGACCAGCCATCTTCTTACCTTTGAAGACTTTACCTGGATCTTGACACTGACCGGTCGCACCATGTGCACGGTGAGAGATAGAAACACCGTGAGTAGCACGCATGCCGCTAAAGTTGTGACGCTTCATCGCACCGGCAAAACCCTTACCGATTGAAGTACCAGACACGTCAACCAACTGACCGATATTAAAGTGGTCGGCCAACATTTCGGCGCCCACATCAATCATGTTGCTTTCCGTTACCCGGAATTCAGCCAGCTTGCGCTTAGGCTCAACTTTAGCAACCGCGAAATGGCCACGGCCAGCTCGAGTTACATTCTTTACTTTGGCCGTACCAGCACCCAATTGGAGCGCTGTATAACCATCTTTGTCCGCCGTCCGCTGAGCGACAACTTGGCAGTTCTGAAGACCGAGAACCGTTACAGGGATGTCTTGTCCATCTTCTGTAAAGATCCGGGTCATGCCCAGCTTCTGTGCGATCACACCTGAACGCATCGGTTTACACCTTTTTCTTTTATCTTAAAGTTTGATCTCGACGTCCACACCGGCCGCCAAGTCTAACTTCATGAGTGCATCCACTGTCTGTGGAGTAGGCTCAACAATGTCCAAAAGACGCTTGTGAGTCCGAATTTCAAATTGTTCGCGGCTCTTTTTATTAACGTGCGGCGAACGGTTGACAGTGTATTTGTCAATTCGTGTTGGCAATGGGATCGGGCCACGAACTTGAGCGCCTGTGCGCTTAGCAGTGTTTACGATCTCACTCGTTGAACTATCGAGTACTCGATGGTCGAACGCTTTAAGCCGGATACGAATGTTTTGACCATTCATGTCGATGCTTCCTAAAAATACGCGTCAGCGGCACGTTGAAAACGCGCCGCCTATGCGCTGTTAAATCTACTCGATGATTTTTGAAACGACGCCGGCACCAACGGTACGGCCACCTTCACGAATAGCGAAGCGCAGTTGAGCTTCCATCGCGATCGGTACGATCAATTCAACATTCATCTCAACACGGTCACCAGGCATCACCATTTCGGTGCCTTCTGGCAAAGTCACAACACCAGTCACGTCAGTTGTACGGAAGTAGAACTGTGGACGGTAGTTGTCAAAGAATGGCGTATGACGACCACCCTCGTCTTTCGTCAGAATAATCGCTTCACCAATGAACTTGGTGTGCGGCGTTACTGAACCTGGCTTACAAAGAACTTGGCCACGCTCAACTTGCTCACGATCAACACCACGGATCAAAGCACCGATATTGTCGCCAGCTTCTCCGCTGTCGAGCAACTTACGGAACATTTCAACACCAGTAACTGTTGTTTTCTGTGTGTCTTTAATGCCAACGATTTCAACTTCTTCGCCAACTTTAACAATGCCACGCTCAACACGACCGGTAACAACTGTACCACGGCCAGAAATTGAGAACACATCTTCAATTGGCATCAAAAATGGCTGATCAACAGGACGTGCTGGTGTTGGGATAAACTCATCAACAGCCGCCATCAACTCAAGAATTTTGTTCTTGCCGATTTCGTCATCACGACCTTCAAGCGCTGCCAAAGCAGAACCTGCAATAATCGGAATGTCGTCACCAGGGAATTCATAAGAAGAAAGAAGCTCACGAACTTCCATTTCAACCAATTCCAAAAGCTCTTCGTCATCAACTTGATCAACTTTGTTCAAGAAAACAACAAGCGCTGGAACACCAACCTGACGGGCAAGAAGAATGTGCTCACGTGTTTGAGGCATAGGGCCATCAGCTGCGTTAACAACCAAAATCCCGCCATCCATTTGCGCCGCACCAGTGATCATGTTTTTCACATAATCAGCGTGACCCGGGCAATCAACGTGTGCGTAGTGACGATTGTCTGTCTCATACTCAACGTGAGCAGTAGAAATCGTAATACCACGTGCTTTTTCTTCTGGCGCTTTGTCAATCTCGTCAAACGCCGTAGCAACACCACCTTGAGCCTCAGCCAATACTTTCGTAATCGCTGCTGTCAATGTTGTCTTGCCGTGGTCAACGTGACCAATCGTTCCAATGTTTACGTGCGGCTTGTTCCGCTCAAACTTTTCCTTCGCCATATCGCTCTCTCCGTATTTCGTATCAGCGTAGTGCTGGCGTTAAACTCAAAATTAACTGGCGCTTTGCGCCACAACTTCATCAGCCACTTGTTGTGGCACTTGTGCGTAGTGATCAAACACCATGCTAAACTGGGCACGACCTTGGCTCATTGAGCGCAATGTATTCACATAACCAAACATGTTGGCCAATGGAACGAATGCATCAATAACCGTAGCATTGCCACGCATGTCTTGACCTTGAACCTGACCACGACGTGAAGTCAGATCACCAATAATTGAACCGGTATATTCTTCAGGACTAACCGCTTCCACTTTCATGATCGGTTCGAGAAGTTTCGGTCCAGCCATCTTAATAGCTTCACGGAAACCAGCACGACCGGCCAATTCAAACGCCATCACAGATGAGTCAACATCATGATATGCGCCGTCTTTCAAAGTGAACTTAACGTCAACCAATGGGAAACCAGCAATTGGACCGGATGCCATGATAGACTTCGCACCTTTGTGAACACCTGGAATGTATTCTTTAGGAACGTTACCACCAGTAACAGTGTCGTTAAACTCTAGACCCACGCCTGGTTCACCAGGTTCAATTGTGAACTTGATGCGCGCAAACTGACCAGAACCACCAGATTGTTTCTTGTGGGTATAGTCGTGATCTGCAACCTTGGTGATTGTCTCCCGGTATGCCACTTGAGGCTGACCAATATTCGCTTCAACGCCAAATTCGCGCTTCATACGATCCACAAGAATGTCGAGGTGCAACTCGCCCATACCTGAGATAATTGTTTGGCCGCTCTCTTCGTCTGATTTCACCCGGAAACTTGGATCTTCAGCAGCAAGACGATTAAGCGCGAGGCCCATCTTTTCTTGGTCAGCTTTAGTCTTTGGCTCCACAGCAATATCAATAACTGGATCTGGGAATTCCATGCGCTCAAGAATTACTTTTGAATTCGGGGCACAAAGAGTGTCGCCAGTTGTTGTGTCCTTAAGACCAACGATAGCAACAATATCACCAGCATAAGCGTTTTGAATTTGTTCGCGGCTGTTTGAGTGCATCTCAAACATACGACCAACACGCTCCTTTTTCTCTTTAACTGTGTTCTCTACAGCAGAACCAGCTTCAAGCGTACCAGAGTAAATACGACAGAATGTCAATGAACCCATGTGAGGATCGTTAGCAATCTTAAACGCAAGCATTGAAAATGGCTCATCATCAGAAGCATGACGTGTAACAGGTTCTTCAGTGCGCACGTCAATACCAGTGATAGCTGGAATATCGATGGGAGACGGCAAGTAATCAACCACAGCATCAAGAAGAGGCTGTACACCCTTGTTCTTAAAGGCAGAACCACAGAATACTGGGTAGAAAGCTACGTCGATTGTACCCTTACGAACCAATTCACGGATCTTATCGTTAGAAGGCATCACGCCTTCCAAATAAGCTTCCATTGCAGCTTCGTCTTGATCAACAACAGTCTCGATCAACAATTCACGAAATTCAACAGCTTTGTCTTTCAAGTCGTCAGGGATTTCAACAACATCCCATTCAGCGCCAAGCGCTTCAGACTTCCAAACAAGAGCGTTCATCTCAATAAGATCAACAACACCAGCAAATTCGTTTTCAGCACCGATTGGCAACTGCATAACAACTGGAATAGCACCCAAGCGCTTTTTGATCATATCTACAGAGTTGTAGAAATCAGCGCCGATTTTGTCCATTTTATTGACAAAAACCATGCGCGGCACGTTGTACTTATCAGCTTGACGCCAAACAGTTTCGGTTTGTGGCTCAACACCTGCGTTCGCATCAAGCAATGCAACCGCGCCATCAAGAACACGCAGTGAACGTTCAACTTCAATCGTGAAATCAACGTGTCCTGGTGTATCAATAATGTTGAAGCGACGTTTTTTGCCGTCACGACCAGGCCAGAATGTAGTTGTTGCAGCAGAGGTAATTGTTATGCCCCGCTCCTGCTCTTGCTCCATCCAGTCCATGGTTGCAGCGCCATCGTGCACTTCACCAATCTTGTGGCTTTTACCGGTGTAATAAAGGATCCGCTCAGTCGTTGTGGTTTTACCCGCATCGATGTGCGCCATGATACCGAAATTGCGATAGTCTTCGATCTTATATTCGCGAGACATAATCGTGATACCCTTTTCGCTCTACCAGCGGTAGTGTGAGAATGCACGGTTGGCATCAGCCATCCGGTGCGTATCTTCACGTTTTTTAACAGCTTGGCCGCGACCGTTAAGGGCGTCCATTAGCTCACCTGACAAACGATCAACCATTGTGTTTTCACCACGGCCGCGAGCAGCAATAATCAACCAACGAATGGCCAAAGCTTGCTGACGCTCAGTCCGCACTTCCACAGGCACCTGATAAGTCGCACCACCAACACGGCGAGAACGAACCTCAACCGCTGGGCGAATATTATCCAAAGCCGTGTGGAACACACCAACTGGATCTTGTTTCGTACGCTCTTCGACCAAGTCGAATGCACCGTAAACAATACGCTCTGCTGCTGACTTTTTGCCATCAATCATGAGCGAGTTCATAAATTTCGTAACGACTAGGTCACCGAACTTTGGATCCGGGTTGACTTCTCGTTTTTCTGCGCGATGTCGACGTGACATATTACAACAGCTCCTTACTTAGGCCGCTTTGCGCCGTACTTAGAACGACGTTGTTTACGATCCTTGACGCTTTGGGTATCCAAAACGCCGCGCAAAATATGGTAACGTACACCTGGAAGGTCACGTACACGGCCACCGCGAATAAGAACAACAGAGTGTTCTTGTAGGTTGTGGCCTTCACCTGGAATATAAGAAATAACTTCACGCTGGTTCGTTAGACGAACCTTCGCAACTTTACGTAACGCAGAGTTAGGCTTCTTAGGGGTCGTTGTGTACACACGGGTGCAAACGCCACGCTTTTGCGGGTTCGCTTCCATCGCTGGTACTTTGTTCCGCTTCGGCTTTGGCTGCCTTGGCTTGCGGATCAACTGGTTTATGGTCGGCATATTGCTCGAACCTTCTTTTTCATCCGTTCAAAAACTCATGTTTAACAGTTCACAACAACCAACATGGCACCCGCCCTTCCCCAAATAGGGGCTCGGCAGCGCCAAATAATACAGAGGATTACCTGTAAACAGGAAATCTTGCGTCTCGCAATTGTCGCGTCTGTTACCCGTCAGTGTGTTTGAAGCACTTGTATTTCAGGCCTTTTAGGCTGACCCGAATATTTTGGTGCTTCACGACCTACTGTGAAGGTAGGGCGTTATTAGTTCGATCTGGCCCTGACGTCAAGGGTTTCTGGCATTTTTTTGCGAATTCAGCCAATCAGGTCGATATTGATGGACCCAACCCGTAATATTCAATCAAACTAATCAATATTAGCGCTTGAATTAGATAAAAGCACCAATTTTGAATCATATTTCAACCACTTAGGCCACTTTGCAGAATCACCACTTCAAACAGGTGATTCACCGCTTTAACGACAAAGGGCGCCCCACTGGGACGCCCTCCGTAAATTTTGCATGTAGCTAGGTGCCGCTACTGGCAACTACTCAGCAGGTTGTTCACTTGTCTCAGGCGATGCTTCAAGGCGAAGTGCATTGCGGGTAGCAAGCTCTTCGTCAGCTTGACGCTTACGCTCAGCCAAAATGAGATCATCACGTTTCCCAGAGATACGCTGTGTATCCGCTGTGAAGGCACCTGTTCCCACTGGGATCAAGCGACCAACGATGATGTTCTCTTTCAGACCTTCAAGTGGATCAGCCTTACCGCTAACCGCGGCTTCAGTCAGCACGCGTGTTGTCTCTTGGAATGAAGCCGCTGAGAAGAACGAACGTGTTTGCAGTGACGCTTTGGTGATACCCAACAGAACAGGTACGCCCACTGCTGGCTTACGACCATCAGCAACCAACCGCTCATTGAGTTCATCAAAATCGATCGTATCAACATTTTCTTCTTTGATCAGACCTGAATCACCTGGATCCGTGATTTCAACTTTTTGCAGCATCTGACGAACGATCGTTTCGATGTGCTTATCGTTGATGCCCACACCCTGCAGACGGTAAACCTCTTGAATTTCATTCACGAGGTATCTCGCCAACTCCTCAACACCTTTAATTGCCAAGATGTCGTGAGGTGCAGGATTGCCGTCCAAGATATATTCGCCACGCTCAATCGGGTCCCCCTCTTGAAGATGGAATGGCTTACCTTTTGGAATGAGATATTCCGCTGGCTCCATTGTCTCATCACGAGGTTCGATAACGATACGACGTTTGTTCTTGTAGTCACGACCAAAGCGAATTGTTCCATCGATCTCAGCGATAATCGCATGATCTTTAGGACGACGCGCTTCAAACAATTCCGCTACCCGTGGCAAACCACCGGTAATGTCTTTTGTTTTCGCACTTTCAAGTGGGATACGCGCAATAACGTCACCTGGTCCAACTTTTGAACCCGGCTCAGCCGCGATAACCGCATCAACTGACAAGAGGTAACGCGCATCGCTGCCACGTTCCGATTGAACAACTTTGCCGTCTTTGCCCAAAATCGTAAGAGCAGGCTTAAGATGTTCGCCACGTGGGTTTGAACGCCAGTCAATAACCAAACGCTTGGTAAAGCCTGTGCTTTCGTCGGTCTGTTCTGAAACAGACGCGCCGTCAACAAGGTCTTCAAAGCCGATTTCACCCGCAAGTTCAGTCAAGATTGGACGAACATAAGGATCCCATTCAGCAACACGTTGGCCAGCATTGATCATGTCGCCAACTTCAACTTTCAAAGCTGAACCGTACGGCACTTTATGATGCCCAAGTTCATTGCCATCATCGCCTGTGATCACAAGTTGTAGCGAACGGCTCATATTGACCCATTTGCCTTCACTATCTTTCACCACAGTTCCATTGCGGAACGAAACCTTACCCGTGTGGTTAGCCTCAATAAACGAGGTATCAACAACCTGCGCTGTACCACCAATGTGGAATGTACGCATGGTCAGCTGTGTACCCGGCTCACCAATTGACTGAGCGGCGATAACACCAACCGCTTCACCCATATTAACAGGTGTACCACGTGCAAGGTCACGTCCGTAACATGATCCACAAACGCCGTGGCGCTGCTTACAAGTTAGAACCGAACGGATCTTAACTGAGTTGACTTTACCAGCTTCAACGCGGTCTGCGTCAGCTTCGTCCATCAACACGCCCTTAGCAACCAGCACTTCGCCAGTTTTAGGATGTACGATGTCTTCAGCAGAAGTACGACCAAGAATGCGGCTACCAATCGAAGCGATAATGTTACCACTATCGATAATTGGCGTCATCGTCAGACCATCGTCTGTGCCGCAATCATTTGTTGTAATGATACAATCTTGAGCAACGTCAACCAAACGACGAGTTAGATAACCCGAGTTCGCAGTTTTCATCGCCGTATCAGCCAAGCCCTTACGCGCACCGTGGGTCGAGTTAAAGTACTCGTTAACGGTCAAACCTTCTTTAAAGTTCGAGATAATCGGCGTTTCAATGATGCCGCCATCAGGACGAGCCATCAAACCGCGCATACCCGCAAGTTGCTTCATTTGAGCTGGTGAACCACGCGCACCAGAGTGCGCCATCATGTAAACCGAGTTGATCGGTTTTTGACGTCCGGTTTCTTCATCCATCTGAACAGACGAAATCCGAGCCATCATCTCATCAGCAACTTTGTCACCACATTTGGCCCAAGCATCAACAACTTTGTTGTACTTCTCGCCGCGTGTGATCAAGCCGTCATTATACTGCTGTTCGAACTCTTCAACCTGACGACGAGTATCGTCAACGATCTTCGCCTTGGTATCAGGAATAACCATGTCATCCTTACCAAACGAAATACCAGCTTTACACGCATTACGGAAACCAAGTTCCATAATTTGGTCACAGAAGATCACTGTCTCTTTTTGACCGCAACCACGGTAAACCGTGTCGATCAATTTTGAGACCATTTTCTTCGTCATCAATTGGTTACACTCAGAGAACGGCACTTTGTCGCTCTTGGGCAGCAATTTGGCGATCATCATACGACCAGGCGTGGTCTCATGAATTTCGCTTGTTTCATTGCCTTCAGCATCAACCGATTTGAAGCGGCCTTTAATTTTGGTGTGCAGCGTAATGATGCCGCGAGAAAGAGCATGCTCAATTTCGCCCATAGAAGCGAAGGCCATGCCCTCACCTGGTTCATTGTCTGACATCAAAGACAGATAATAAAGACCCAAAACGATATCCTGCGATGGCACAATGATCGGCTGACCGTTGGCTGGGTGCAAGATGTTGTTTGT
This sequence comes from Maritalea sp., assembly GCF_051251695.1. Lineage (NCBI taxonomy): Bacteria > Pseudomonadati > Pseudomonadota > Alphaproteobacteria > Hyphomicrobiales > Devosiaceae > Maritalea > Maritalea sp. The sequence continues at coordinate 39,479 of NZ_JBPOEU010000019.1, forward strand.
AGACATCATCAATACGCGTGCTTCCAACTGGGCTTCCAGTGAAAGAGGCACGTGAACCGCCATTTGGTCACCGTCAAAGTCAGCGTTAAACGCAGCACAAACCAGTGGGTGAAGCTGAATAGCTTTACCTTCGATCAATGTCGGTTCAAACGCTTGAATGCCCAAACGGTGCAATGTAGGCGCACGGTTCAACATCACTGGGTGCTCACGAATAACTTCGTCCAAGATATCCCAAACTTCGGGACGTTCTTTTTCAACCAGCTTTTTCGCTTGCTTAACCGTTGTTGAAAGACCTTTTGCTTCAAGACGCGAATAGATAAACGGCTTGAACAATTCAAGCGCCATCTTTTTCGGCAATCCACATTGGTGCAGTTTCAACTCAGGGCCCACGGTGATCACTGAACGACCAGAATAATCAACACGTTTACCAAGCAAGTTCTGACGGAAACGACCCTGTTTACCCTTCAGCATGTCTGAAAGAGATTTCAGTGGACGTTTGTTCGCGCCAGTAATCGTACGACCACGACGACCGTTATCAAACAACGCATCAACAGATTCCTGAAGCATCCGCTTTTCGTTACGAATGATAATGTCAGGCGCCCGAAGCTCCATCAAACGCTTCAAACGGTTGTTACGGTTGATCACCCGACGATACAAATCGTTCAAATCAGACGTCGCGAAACGGCCACCATCTAGCGGCACCAATGGGCGCAGCTCAGGTGGAATAACCGGCACGATCGTCATGATCATCCATTCAGGACGGTTGCCCGAAACGATGAACTGCTCAACAACTTTAAGGCGCTTGCCCAATTTCTTCGGCTTAAGCTCTGTGGTTGCTTCTGCAATTTCCACGCGAAGTGTTGCTGCCAACTTTTCCAAGTCAAGCGCCGCAAGCATCTCACGAATGGCTTCCGCACCAATCATCGCGGTAAAGCTATCGGCGCCATATTCGTCTTGGGCGTCGATAAATTCTTCTTCCGTGATCAACTGGTTCACATTGAACGGGCTAAGACCCGGCTCAATAACCACATAATGTTCGAAATAAAGAACACGTTCCACGTCTTTCAACGTCATATCGAGCAATAGCGCGATACGAGAAGGAAGTGACTTCAAGAACCAAATGTGTGCAACCGGTGCTGCTAGTTCGATATGGCCCATACGCTCACGACGAACCCGAGACAAGGTGACTTCAACGCCACACTTCTCACAGATCACGCCTTTGAACTTCATGCGCTTATATTTGCCGCAAAGACATTCGTAGTCTTTTTGCGGACCAAATGTACGCGCACAGAACAAGCCATCACGCTCCGGCTTAAACGTACGATAGTTGATCGTTTCTGGCTTTTTGATTTCGCCAAAAGACCAGCTAAGAATTTTCTCAGGGCTCGCAATGCTGATCTTAACTTGATCGAACACTTGCGCCTGAGTTTGCGGATTGAAAAGATCCATAACTTGATGGTTCAATTTCGTATCTCCTTTGTTGCAGGTGGGGCGGAACGTCTCCCGATCCCCTTCAATACCTGCGGAAAATTAAAGCGATTAAGAATGCTCTGATTACTCAGCTGCATCTGCAGGTTGACCTTGTTCGATCTGTTCCTGCTCATCCTCATCTTCAAAGTCATCTTCGCTTGCGCTACTCAATTCAACATTGAGACCAAGTGATCTGATTTCCTTGATCAACACGTTAAAGCTTTCTGGAATTCCAGCTTCAAACGTGTCATCGCCCCGAACGATTGCTTCGTAGACTTTCGTCCGGCCAGCAACGTCATCCGATTTAACAGTAAGCATTTCTTGAAGCGTATAAGCTGCGCCATATGCCTCAAGTGCCCACACTTCCATCTCACCAAAGCGCTGACCACCAAACTGTGCCTTACCACCAAGCGGCTGCTGGGTAACAAGAGAGTATGGTCCAATAGAACGTGCGTGGATTTTGTCATCCACCATGTGGCCGAGCTTGAGCATGTAAATGTAACCAACGGTCACATCACGGTCGAACTCTTCCCCAGTACGTCCATCGATCAAACGAGATTGACCAGAGGCTGCAAGCCCTGCCTGCTCAAGCATCACGACAATGTCAGCTTCTTTTGCACCATCGAAAACTGGTGTTGCGATTGAAACGCCTTTGGTGCCCAAATACTCAGACAAACGAACAACACTATCGTCATCAAGATCAGCAATATATTTGTCGTCCGTATAAAGAGCGTCTAACTCTTCACGAAGCGGCGCGACATTGTTCTGACCTTCACGCTTGTAAGTATCATACATCTCGCCGATTTTCCTGCCCATACCGGCACAGGCCCAACCAAGATGTGTTTCCAAAATCTGACCAACGTTCATCCGACTTGGCACGCCAAGTGGGTTCAAAACGATGTCAACTGGCGTACCGTCAGCCAAGTGAGGCATGTCTTCAATCGGCATAATGCGCGATACAACACCCTTGTTACCATGACGGCCGGCCATTTTATCGCCAGACTGGATTTTACGCTTAGTCGCAACAAAGACTTTGACCATCTTCATAACGCCCGGTGGCAATTCGTCACCACGCTGAAGTTTGTCAACTTTGTCGATGAAACGCTGCTCTAGCTGTGTACGGCTGTCTTCATACTGACCTTGCAAAGCTTCGATTTCAGACATCACTTTGTCTTCGTCGACAGCAAACTGCCACCATTTAGAACGAGGCTGGCTTTCAAAAACAACGTCGTTAAGCTTAGTGCCCGCAACATAGCCCTTTGGACCAGCTGTCGCTTCTTTGCCGAACAACATCTCTTTCAAACGCGCATAAACGTTACGATCAAGGATTGACTGTTCGTCATCCCTATCTTTCGCCAAACGTTCAATTTCTTCACGCTCAATGGCCATCGCACGTTCGTCTTTATCAATGCCGTGGCGGTTAAACACACGAACTTCGATAACTGTACCCGCGTCCCCAGGAGGAACGCGCAAAGACGTATCACGAACATCAGACGCTTTTTCACCAAAGATCGCCCGCAAGAGCTTTTCTTCTGGTGTCATTGGGCTTTCGCCTTTTGGTGTGATCTTACCCACCAAAATGTCGCCAGCTTCAACGTCTGCACCAATATGAACGATGCCTGCTTCGTCGAGGTTTTTCAGAGCTTCTTCAGAAACGTTTGGAATATCGCGTGTGATTTCCTCAGGACCCAATTTGGTATCCCGCGCCATCACTTCAAACTCTTCCAAGTGAACTGACGTAAACACGTCATCTTTCACGATGTTTTCAGAAAGAAGGATTGAATCCTCATAGTTGTAGCCATTCCATGGCATAAACGCCACGAGAACGTTCCGACCAAGTGCTAGATCACCCATATCCGTAGACGGGCCATCAGCAATTGTATCGCCAGCATCAACATGGTCACCCACAACAACCAAAGGCCGCTGGTTGATACATGAAGACTGGTTAGAACGCTGGAACTTCATCAACGTGTAGATATCCACACCAGACTTTGAAGCGTCAGTTTCTTGCGTCGCACGAATAACGATACGTGTCGCATCAACTTGATCAACAATACCTGGACGTTTCGCAACAATCGCCGCACCTGAATCGCGCGCCACAACAGCTTCCATGCCAGTACCAACAAACGGTGCCTGTGCGCGAAGCAATGGCACAGCCTGACGCTGCATGTTTGAACCCATCAAAGCACGGTTCGCATCATCGTTTTCCAAAAATGGAATAAGTGAAGCCGCAACCGAAACAACCTGTTTAGGTGAAACGTCCATCAAATCGATCGCTTCACGTGGTGTCAAAGACACCTCACCTGAATGACGTGATGTCACCAACTCGTTCGCAAATCCGCCATCGTCCGCCAGTTTCGCGTTCGCTTGCGCAACGTTATACTTGGCTTCTTCCATCGCTGAAAGATAGACAACATCATCGGTCACTTTACCGTCGACAACTTTACGATATGGCGCTTCGATAAAGCCATATTTGTTGACTTGAGCGAACGTCGCCAAAGAGTTGATCAAACCAATGTTTGGACCCTCTGGTGTTTCAATCGGGCAGATACGACCATAGTGAGTGGTGTGAACGTCGCGTACTTCAAAACCAGCACGCTCCCGTGTCAAACCACCAGGGCCAAGCGCTGAAAGACGACGCTTATGCGTAATCTCTGAAAGCGGATTGGTTTGGTCCATAAATTGTGAAAGCTGTGATGAACCAAAGAATTCACGTACCGCAGCGGCAGCTGGTTTCGCGTTGATCAAATCTTGAGGCATCACGGTGTCGATTTCGACAGATGACATCCGCTCTTTGATCGCACGTTCCATGCGCAACAAGCCAAGACGGTAATGGTTTTCCATCAACTCGCCAACTGAACGCACACGACGGTTACCGAGGTTGTCGATGTCGTCAATTTCACCCTTGCCATCGCGAAGGTTAACCAACGTACGGACAACTTCAACAATGTCGTCTTTGCGCAGAACGCGAACTGTGTCTTCACAATCAATGTCAAGACGCATGTTCAATTTCACACGACCAACGGCAGACAAATCATAACGCTCGGAATCAAAGAACAATGATTCAAACATCGCTTCGGCTGTATCGATGGTGGGGGGCTCACCCGGACGCATAACCCGATAAATATCGAACAATGCATCTTCACGAGACTCGTTTTTGTCCAACGCCAATGTGTTGCGCAAATATGCGCCCACAGTTACGTGGTCAATATCAAGCACCGGAATGCTATCAAAGCCTGCTTCAACCAATTTAGCGAGTGTTTCTTCATCAAGCTCGTCGCCGGCTTCCATGTAGATTTCGCCGGTTTCTTCATTGATCAGATCTTCAGCAACATAGTTGGTGAACAAATCAACATCTTCAACCAAAATGTGGGTCATGCCGCCTTCATGCAGCTTTTTCGCCGCACGTGCAGAAAGCTTTTTGCCAGCTTCATGTACAACATCACCAGTGTCGGCATTGATCAGGTCTTTTAGCGGCTTAGTGGCACGCAATTTTTCCCAAACGTATGGCTGACGCCATCCCGCTTCAGTGCGATCATAGGTGATTGTGTTGTAATATGTATCCAGAATTTCCTCTGCATCCATACCCAAAGCTTTGAGCAAAGACGTAACCGGAATTTTACGACGGCGATCGATGCGGGCATAAACAACATCTTTCGCATCAAATTCGATATCGAGCCAAGAGCCGCGATATGGAATGATACGCGCGGCAAACAACAATTTGCCTGATGAATGAGACTTGCCTTTGTCATGATCAAAGAACACACCTGGTGAACGGTGCATTTGAGAAACAATAACACGCTCAGTACCATTAACAACGAACGTACCGTTGCCGGTCATGAACGGCATATCGCCCATGTAAACGTCTTGTTCTTTAATGTCTTTAACTGACTTCGCGCCCGTTTCTTCGTCGATTTCGAAAACGATCAAACGAAGAGTGACCTTCAAAGGCGACGCAAATGTCATGTCGCGTTGACGACATTCATCTACATCATATTTTGGCTGTTCAAACTCATAGGACACGAAGTCCAATGATGCTGTGCCGGCGAAATCAGAGATAGGGAAAACTGACTTAAATACTGATTGAAGTCCTGTGTCATCACGACCGCCCTCTGGGGCGTCAACGATCAAAAATTTATCATATGATGCTTTTTGAACTTGAATCAGATTTGGCATTTCGATGACTTCTCGAATGCTGCCAAAGGATTTGCGTACTTTACGACGACCTTGGTAGTTGGTGGTCATGCCCGCTCCTATATTTTGAAATAACTTAAGGGCAACTGTCCAGAATGCCGACAATCAGCCGTCGGCACTCGGGACATCTGCCCTATTTTTTGTTTACCGCAACTTCGCCCGCCAGATGTAACGGACCAAATTTTTTACGCTCATTTACGCAGAGCGAAAGAAAGTGACGCGGCTTAATACCGCGCCACTTCCAAAGACTTACTTAAGTTCGACGCCAGCGCCAGCAGCTTCAAGCTTACCTTTAAGCTCTTCAGCTTCAGCTTTAGAAACGCCTTCTTTAACAGCTTTAGGTGCACCTTCAACAAGGTCTTTAGCTTCTTTCAAGCCAAGACCTGTTATTGCGCGAACTTCTTTAATCACGTTGATTTTCTTGTCGCCTGCAGAAGTCAGAATTACGTCGAATTCTGTTTGCTCTTCAGCGGCAGCGCCACCAGCGTCGCCTGCTGCAGCAGCAACAGCTACTGGAGCAGCGGCAGAAACGCCCCATTTTTCTTCAAGCATTGTAGAAAGTTCTGATGCTTCAAGAACGGTTAGGGCAGATAGGTCTTCAACGAGCTTTGCTAGATCAGCCATTGTATTTTCCTTATATATTTCAATTCGAACTGTGGTTTTGATGCGAAGGCGCTATGCCGCTTCTTCGCCCTTTGTAGAATATGCTGAGATAACCCGAGCAATTTGACCACCAGGTGCATTGAGGATTGCAGCGATGTTTGTTGCAGGTTGTTTAACAAGACCTGCAAGTTTCGCACGCAATTCATCAAGACTTGGAAGTTCAGCCAATGCTGCAACGCTTTTTGCGTCCAGCTTGGTTTCACCCATCGCGCCACCAAGAACAATATACTTATCATTGCCCTTAGCGAACTTGGCAGAAATTTTCGCTGCCGTGATTGGATCTTCTGCGTAAGTCAATACTGTTGGACCGGTGAGATATTCACCGAAATCCGCAATATCAGCATTTTCAAGAGCGAGCTTGGCAAGGCGGTTTTTCGCAACTTTAACTTGGCCACCGGCTTGTTTCATCTGCACGCGCAGATCTTCCATGTCGGCAACTGTCAAGCCTGAATATTGAGCTACAACGACAGAACCAGATGCGCTAAACGCATCTTGCAATGACGATACCAGCTCTCGCTTTTCCGCTTTATCCACTGCTTCTCTCCACTAAAGGTTCAAGGTTCCCCTCAAACCGTTACAGTTTTGATGCTTTGCTCGTCCAATCAAATCAGATGACCAAAGCAACGGTGAAATGCCTGCCAACCTGAAATGACCAAACAAAGCTTGGGCAAAACTGGTTTGTTCGAACCGAAACATTAAAACACCCATTCGGGCAAATTCTGTATCGGTTGTCACGCCGTCTATTGTTGGCTGGAATTTTAAGTCCCTTCACGGAACACCTACAGTCTCGGACAGGTCTTATTCAAACCCCAAACGTTGGGATCTGAAATCGGGTGACCGAAACCACCCGAATTCTTTTGTTTTAGCACCCAGGAAATTCCCCATAAGTGCCTATTGCCATACGCTCAGCAGTTAAGCTTGAACAGATGACACATCAACATGAACGCCAGGGCCCATTGTAGATGTCAAAGCAACACGCAGAAGGAAAGTGCCTTTTGCGCCAGCTGGTTTTGATTTTTGAACTGCATCAGCAAATGCTTTGATGTTCTCAACCAATTTAGCTTCGTCAAATGATGCTTTACCAACACCGGCGTGCAAAATACCTGCTTTTTCAGCACGGAATTCAACAGAACCGGCTTTTGCAGCTTCAACAGCCGTTTTCACATCTGGTGTCACTGTGCCCACTTTAGGGTTTGGCATAAGGTTACGAGGACCCAATACTTTACCCAAGCGACCAACAAGAGGCATCATGTCTGGTGTAGCGATACAACGATCGAAATCGATTTTGCCTTTAAGAACTTCATCAACAAGCTCTTCAGCACCAACAATGTCTGCACCAGCTGCTTTGGCTTCATCAGCCTTCGCATCACGAGCAAAAACAGCAACACGAACCGTACGGCCTGTGCCGTTTGGCAGCGCAACCACACCACGAACCATTTGGTCAGCGTGACGAGGGTCAACGCCCAAGTTCATTGCAATTTCAATTGTCTCATCAAACTTAGATGTCGCATTGCTTTTCACAAGCGCAACAGCCTCGTCCAATGTGTAAAGTTTCTTGCGGTCAACAGCTTCACGAGCAGCGACGGTACGTTTACCTAGTTTAGCCATTCTCGTTTACTCCTGAACCTCAAGACCCATCGCGCGAGCTGAACCTGCGATTTGTGCCATCGCCGCTTCAATTGTGTCCGCGTTTAGATCTTGGATTTTCTTTTCTGCGATTTCGCGCAACTGGTCTTGCGAAACAGAACCCGCAACTTCGTGACCTGGCTTTTGCGACCCTTTAGGCAAGCCCAAAGTCTTCAGCAAAAAGTAGCTCACTGGCGGTTGCTTCATTGAGTATGTGAAGCTTTTGTCCGCAAAAATGGTAATCGTCACCGGAATCGGTGAATTCTTTTCCATTTCCTGTGTTGCAGCGTTGAAACCCTTACAGAATTCCATAATATTCAAACCACGTTGACCCAATGCAGGACCAATCGGGGGTGACGGCGAAGCTGCGCCAGCCGGCACTTGGAGCTTAAGATAGCCCTCAATCTTTTTTGCCATTTTGTTGCCTTTTCAAATGCGTCCGCACCATGCGGACATTCACAACAGCGTGGTGCAAGGTTTTATGTGCTGATTTGGCCAATCAGCACCCTCTCCCACACAGGGTTAAATGGTTAGGCTTTTTCAACCTGACCATATTCCAGTTCAACCGGGGTTGCCCGGCCAAAGATAGATACTTCAACTTTAAGGCGCGCGCGCTCTTCATCAACCTCTTCAACCACACCGTTAAAGCTAGCAAATGGACCGTCCGACACACGAACAGCTTCACCAACTTCAAAGCTGATTGACGGCTTAGGCCGCTCAACACCTTCTTGTACCTGATGCAAAATTGAATTCGCTTCGGCTTCGGAAATTGGGATCGGCTTATGCTCTGAACCCAAAAAACCCGTAACCTTCGGCGTATTTTTGATCAAGTGAAACGTCTCATCGGTAAGTTCCATATTTACAAGAACATAACCGGGGAAAAACTTACGCTCTGCGTCAACCTTACGGCCACGACGCACTTCCACAACCTTCTCGGTTGGAACCAGCACATTATCAAACAAGTGATCAAGGCCAGTGGCCACAATCTTTTCTTGAATTGACTCGGCGACTTTGCGCTCGAAATTTGAATAGGCCTGGACGATATACCAGCGTTTTGCCATCAGTAAAAAACCTTACCGTTTATCATCAATACTCAGCCAATGCTGAGTAGCAATCCTACAAACCAAGCTACAATTTGGTCCGCCGCTAAAAAGAACACACTGGCCAAAGCCACCATGATCAAAACCATAATCGTTGAAACCAAAGTTTCATTACGGGTTGGCCATACGACCTTTGCAACTTCCGATCGGACTTGCTGCAAAAATGTGAACGGGTTTGTCCGCGCCATAAAATTCCCTTGAGTTTCAACACGAAACTGCTTCCGTGTGTCCATAACCAAATAGCCGCGCGAGTCGCCCGCACGGCTGGAACCGCTGTATTAGACCTTCATGTGCGAAAACGCAACCCCTTTGCCGCGTAGAAATGGGTCATCTTTCGATAAGCCTTGCGGGATGCTTCGCAGAGATGTAAGCCTAAATTCTCGCCAGTTCAAGAGCCATTCAAAATGACCATCCAAACTTGGCTCGCTTTTTGCGCAATTGCGGCCCTAAATATCTTTAGCCCCGGCCCAGCCATCTTACTTGCCATCAGCAACGGTGCGACCAAAGGCATGTTTGCAGCTCTTTGCCAGGCCCTGGGCAATGCATTGGGAATGTTTTTTGTTTCAGTGGCTTCAATCATCGGCGTCAGTGCCGTACTCGCCGCGTCATCAACTGCATTTACGATCGTCAAAATACTGGGCGCCGCCTATTTGATCTATTTGGGGATAAAGCAAATTCGGTCGCGCAACACTAGCGCGCTGGGCGATCCATCCAAACAAAAGTCCGAACGCACCTACGGCGCTATCTTTTGGGAAGGCTTCTCCATTGCCATCACCAACCCAAAGGCAATTCAATACTTTCGATCACACTAGTTCACCGGCGTGCCGACAAAGCAACCAATGGTGTATGGATATTCGTCGGTCAAATGATAATGATAAATCTCCGTTTCGATGCCGTCCCAGACGACAGTTTCGACATGTCCGTGACAAGCATCTAAATCGTCATTACTCAGATGAACACCGCCCTCGCCTTCCATGCCATAAATTCCAAAACCATCCATCGCATATCCAACTAAACCTGAATGCCCGTCTGCAGTTTCTTCCTGCGCAACCATGCAAGACGATGCATTGTGATAGTGATAAACACCATCGCGTTCCGGGTGACCGTTGCACTCATCCTGAATTTCATGTGCTGGCGCATCATCTCCGCGCGCGTCCAATGCGTTAAAAATCGCAGCACCAGAAAGCGAAATCCCGATCATGCCCATCGGCACACAGCTAGCAGATGAGGCAACTTGCGGGTCCGCAGGCAAATTTAGAGATAGATTTTGCGCCTCAATCGAATTGGGATTGCGATCATACTGATAAGCATCATCAGTCCGTTGCACAGGATAAATACCAGTGCCGTGTGTTGGCAACAAGTTGGACGTCACCATTCGCGTACCACCGCTCACTGAAACCTGCACACCGCCGTCGGACCATTTTACATCACCATCGACCGTGGGCTTAAGTTCTGGGTACCAGTAATCGCCAACGATCCAGTCTCCGGTGGCCTGCGCACCCGGCGCGTTCGGATTGAACTGCTGTTGACATGAATAAACATTATCCACCTTTGGCGACGAAGAAACCTGCCCATCCCCTAATGGCAATTTTTCCCCATGTGCATAAACATTGCTAAGGCCAGAAAGGCCGATTAGCCCACCCAGTCCAATCGCCAAAATGCTTGTTTTGAAGTTGGTCATGTTCAGTTCTCCTTCGCGCCCCGCCCTTAAAGGATAGAATTGAAACTGAGGTTTTTCCAGTTAAGCTTTTATAATAACATAAATTTTTCGAAAGGTGATACGCCAAAACCCCAAACATCGCAGAAACCTGACAACTCCGTTCAGCTATAGTTCAGCCGCAGCCAACCAATTTACGCCCATCAACAACACGAATTTCTTGAGGGCAAATCATGAAACAAGCATCAAAAGCACTTTTACTCCTAACATTGGCAGCAGCGACGCTAGCACCAACCACATCATACGCAAAAGACTGGATCCAAAGCGTCAAAGTCAGCAAGGGCGGCGTCGACGTTATTCCGATCGAGGTTAGAGCCAACGGCTCAGGCTACACGAGCATAAAAACCAACAAGCACCGCTTCCTTTTTGAACTATACGCCCGCGCCACGAACGGCGAACGCATTGTCGGCGCATCTTTGAGCACAAAAAAGGCGAACTTTTTCGAAGGTCTTGATTCAACAGAATGGAGAAAGAATTTCGTTGGGCGTGATGTAAGCAACGGCGCATATCGCACTTGGAAACGGAACTACGCACTTAAAGTGCCCGTTTCAAAACTAACTTGGGTTGGCGGCTCGCCAGTCGATAGATGCAATGCATTATTGGCCCAAAAACGCCAAAACGGATCATCAAAAGTTGCGGTCCTAAACCAAAAACAATCCACAACTGCTCACGCAACATTCAACCTAGAAGCCGTCGCAGCGCGAAAAAACAAAGCCAAAAAGAATGACTGGGGTTATTGGAACACCGACACCGAAAGCGATTATCTACAATATCAGGTGCAAGTAACTTGCTTACCAAGCGCCATGGGCGGCAAAATAAGCAACTAATACCCGTAAAAACAAACGCCTCAGCAACCTGCTGGGGCGTCTTTGGACATGGTCCAATGATACAAAAGTCATGGACCAATGATACAAAGCAGCACTTACACAAAAGTCCGGCCGCCAACAATTTCAATGATTTAAATGGCAGGGGCGGAGAGACTCGAACTCACGACCCTCGGTTTTGGAGACCGATGCTCTACCAACTGAGCTACACCCCTGCATGTGCGACAAAAGCCGCTGGCAAGGGTCTAATGCCAACAGCGATTTGTTGCAAGTGCTTTGTACGTAGTTTTTTACTAAATTGCTAAGACGATTGGTTTCAGCATGAACAAGAGACCAAGAAATCCTACTGACCAAACCAGTGAACGCCCCCATGGGACTGCTGCGAGATACGTTCCGACATATACAGCCCTTGCGATCACAAACATTTGCGCGCCAAGAATAGCATCGCTGGAAACATCCCCCAACACCAGATTCAATACGGCAAGCCCAAGGAAAATCGGGAAACTTTCCCGCATATTGTTGAAAGCACGGCTGGCGCGCTGGCCAATTACGGGAAGTTCTGGCAGGTCGTCACGCGAACCAACATATTTAGCAATTCCGATCTGGGGAATTCTGATTAAACTGGACAATAGCAACTGCAAAAAATACAGTGCAATACCGACAACAATCCAAATGAGCATGTTTCTTTCCTCCTATTGTTTTTGACTCTAGGACGATGACAGACTCAATTCAATTCACTCATAGGGAGTTGTCTCAACTCTTAACGCGTTTAAGGTCGGGCGCTATTGGGGAGGAAGAACGAGCGGTTTAGGTCAAATTCTCAGTACTGAACGGAGGTCTTGTGCCATCAGTCAACACGGTGACAGTACAAGCATAATTATCGCAGTTAAATTGACAAAAGAGCATGCTCTACTTCAACACTTCTGACACGTTTCAGGCTTGCATTTCTAACATCATACCACTGGCGCGCAGAGGCCACCGGCATTTACAAAGAAAAGCGCCCCTTGCTGCCGCAAACTTTCACGAACCGCCGCGCTATCCACATTGACAACGATAACATTGTGAAAACGACTGGGGCTGATATATTGAGCCCCAGATTTAATGATACGCGAAACGTATTTTTGTTCGGGCTGAAATGGCGCAAAAACGACGGCCATTTCGCCCTGGGCCGGTGCCTCAGAAAGCCCTATCGCGCCAAAGACCAGCATAAGTGCCATCAAAATCAGCGCCGGCACAAATGGTCCAACACCCTTTTGCTTCTCGTCAATCGATTTGGCCGGAATGTCGCTGATTTTTGACAAGGTCAATTTCCAGATTTCTTGGCCCTAAGACGCTCGAGCCTGTTTGGCAAAGTTGCCTTGAGTGTGGAAAGTGTCATTCAAAGGTTCGTGTCTGACAAGGTTGAACACCTCAACAATTTTATCCAGCTCAGTGGCTTGGGACTCAGTTTGTTCAATTGCCGCATTTGTCTCTTCTACAAGGGCGGCATTATGTTGGGTCATCTCTTCCAACTGTTTCATCGAACTTGAAACGCCATCAATGGAAGACGCCTGATCGTGGCTTTGTTCCGCAATAGCTTCCATCAGCTCCGTCATCTCACGCACAGCTGTAACGATACCTGAAAGACTGTCTGAGGCTTGGGAAACAAGCTTGCTACCGCTACTCACTTCGTCTGAAGATTCCTTCACAAGCGTTTTCACATCAGAAGATGCTTCTGCAGCCGACTGGGCCAACCGCCGCACTTCCACCGCAACAACAGCAAAGCCCTTACCAGCTTCACCGGCCCGCGCTGCTTCCACGGACGCATTAAGCGCTAAAAGGTTTGTCTGGAAAGCGATGTCGTCGATAAGCGAAATAATATCGGAGATCTTATTTGAGGCGGCGGTAATTCGGCCCATCGCCTGATTAGCGTCCTCCATGACTTCGCTGCCCTGGTTCGCCGTACCGTGAGCAGCTCGCGCGGATGTGCGTGCATTTTCTGCCAACGAGGCATTCTCCGCAACGGTTTTTGCCATGTCTGTCATAGCATTTGATGTTTGCTGCAAGGTAATCGATTGCCGGGAGGTGCGTTCATTCAAATCAGAGACACCGGATAAAATTTCACCTGTCGCCGCTCGCAATGTACCAGAGGTCATTTGCAACTGACCTATTACGTCCGTAAGTTTGTCAGCAACTCGATTTGTGTCGCGCTTTAAAGTATCAAAGGCGCCGCGGTAATTACCATTCATCCGGTCGGTCAAATCTGCATTTGCAAGCGAAGAAAGCACACGGCCTGTTTCGCTCACCCCTTTTTCGACTTCATCAACCAACTCATTCACGTCAGTCGCGAGCTTATTGAGCGCATCAACTTCAAAGTTGTTTCGCACCCGACGGCTAAAGTCGCCGTTTGTCGCCGCGGCCACGACCTCACCAAACTCCATCTGCAACTCGTTCAGCATCAATGTGCGTTCTTCACGGGCGACCTCAGACTTTCTTACATCCTCGACGCTCATTTCACGCACTTGTTCAGCTTGTTGGGCAACTTCTTCAGATTTTTGCTCGGTAAGCCTAAACAGTTCCGTCGTATTTCGTGTCAGCCAAACAAGAGCAACAGCCTCAACAACCAAGACAACCGCATGTAAAACGATACGTCCCAATGATCCACCGCCGTAAAATACAAGCGTATCAAAAGTTAGACCAAGACCCAAATGGTGGACTGCAACGACAACAGCACCGACCAAAATCGCGCGAAAATCATACAAAAGCGCACATAAGGCCAGCGAAGCGAAAAATGCCATATGCATATCAATTTGGTAGGGCTGACCGCGCGTAGCGATCAGGATCGCCATCACCTCAGCCATCATAACCGTCACCGCAAGATAACGAAAAGTTGGTGAGTTTTTCTTCCAAAGAAAGGTGATTGCGAGAAATACAACACCTGTTGTACCCAACGCCGTACCAAGCCCGGGCGAGCCTTGTACAATATACTCAACCACGGCAACGGCAATCGCAAACACGAGAGCTACTAATGAAATTGCCTGAGTCCCTCGGGCACGCAACTGGTCAAACGTCAATGAAATCACCCCTAATTGAAACTTAAATTTGCTTTCAGTATTAGAAATATCATGAGCAACAAGAATGAATATCTGGTTACTTAGGAAGTTTGTTAAACCCCCTTCGAATTTTGTTGACAATCGTCCCGCCGCTAAAGCATGAGGGCTGAAGTTTAGGCTACCGATATTATGGAAGATTTGACCGTAAGTTTGGCGATCTAGGTTTAAAACAGGCAACAAAAAAGGCGACCCGAAGGCCGCCTTAAGTCTCTTGTAGTCTTTTAAAAAGACTACTCGATGATTTTTGAAACGACGCCGGCACCAACGGTACGGCCACCTTCACGAATAGCGAAGCGCAGTTGAGCTTCCATCGCGATCGGTACGATCAATTCAACATTCATCTCAACACGGTCACCAGGCATCACCATTTCGGTGCCTTCTGGCAAAGTCACAACACCAGTCACGTCAGTTGTACGGAAGTAGAACTGTGGACGGTAGTTGTCAAAGAATGGCGTATGACGACCACCCTCGTCTTTCGTCAGAATAATCGCTTCACCAATGAACTTGGTGTGCGGCGTTACTGAACCTGGCTTACAAAGAACTTGGCCACGCTCAACTTGCTCACGATCAACACCACGGATCAAAGCACCGATATTGTCGCCAGCTTCTCCGCTGTCGAGCAACTTACGGAACATTTCAACACCAGTAACTGTTGTTTTCTGTGTGTCTTTAATGCCAACGATTTCAACTTCTTCGCCAACTTTAACAATGCCACGCTCAACACGACCGGTAACAACTGTACCACGGCCAGAAATTGAGAACACATCTTCAATTGGCATCAAAAATGGCTGATCAACAGGACGTGCTGGTGTTGGGATAAACTCATCAACAGCCGCCATCAACTCAAGAATTTTGTTCTTGCCGATTTCGTCATCACGACCTTCAAGCGCTGCCAAAGCAGAACCTGCAATAATCGGAATGTCGTCACCAGGGAATTCATAAGAAGAAAGAAGCTCACGAACTTCCATTTCAACCAATTCCAAAAGCTCTTCGTCATCAACTTGATCAACTTTGTTCAAGAAAACAACAAGCGCTGGAACACCAACCTGACGGGCAAGAAGAATGTGCTCACGTGTTTGAGGCATAGGGCCATCAGCTGCGTTAACAACCAAAATCCCGCCATCCATTTGCGCCGCACCAGTGATCATGTTTTTCACATAATCAGCGTGACCCGGGCAATCAACGTGTGCGTAGTGACGATTGTCTGTCTCATACTCAACGTGAGCAGTAGAAATCGTAATACCACGTGCTTTTTCTTCTGGCGCTTTGTCAATCTCGTCAAACGCCGTAGCAACACCACCTTGAGCCTCAGCCAATACTTTCGTAATCGCTGCTGTCAATGTTGTCTTGCCGTGGTCAACGTGACCAATCGTTCCAATGTTTACGTGCGGCTTGTTCCGCTCAAACTTTTCCTTCGCCATGCGTACATTCTCCATTCGCTTAGCATCCGGCTAAAAATAAACAAAGGGGTACACCCTGCCGGAAATTCGAGCGTCTATTACCTGAAAAAAACCAACAACAAAAGCCCTAATTTTAGAAGGTCTGATATGCGGCTAATAAAGGGCTAGTCGCTCGGTTAATAAACCAAAGAACCGATCCCGATTTGCCTCATGTGCCCAAAGGGCATTTGGCTCATTTCCTGTTACCCCCCAAAAGTCCACGGCCGTATGCCCACGGGTAAGCTCGCTCGTGGTTTCAATGGCAACATGGCAGGGTTTTAATTCAAATATTTCAGGCTCTAAAAGCCACGCAATGGTACATGGGTCGTGCAATGGCCCACCCTCAGCACTGTACTTTGCCGCGTCATATTGGCCGAAAAAGTCCAACATCCCAGCAGAAGCGTGTGCCACCTTATTGTCCAAGACGCTAATATTTTCGACAATACAGGGATTTGTCATAAGCTGATGGGTAACATCCAAGCCAAACATCACGATTGGCCGACCGCACCGCATCACAATATCGGCAGCATGTGGGTCCACATATATGTTGAATTCAGCTGACGGGGTAACGTTACCCGCTTCAAAGCTCGCGCCGCCCATCAAGACGATCTGCTTGATCTTGGGCAGAATGTCTGGCGCCTTACGCAAGGCCATTGCAATATTTGTCAACGGCCCGGTCGGCACCAATGTTATTTCGTCGTCTTCTGCCTTGCGCAAAGTCTCAATGATGAAATCAACACCATGCATGTCTTGCTTTGGGATGCTCGGTTCAAAAAAGTCGATCCCATCAATGCCCGTTTCACCATGCAAATACTCGGCGGTGAACAATTGCTCGACCATGGGACCAACGCAGCCAGCATAAACGGGAACATCAGTGCGACCAGCCATTTCCACCAAAATGCGGCAGTTCAACTCGGTGCGGGCCAAAGGCACATTTCCACCGCAGGCAACCACCCCAAGCACATCAAGCTCAGGTGCATTCAGCGCCAAAAACAGCATCAAAGCATCATCTTGGCCGGGGTCACAATCAATGATGACAGATAAACGATGCGTACTGTTAGACATGTGAACTCCAAAAAACGGCAAAAAACTGACCCGCGAAATCAATTTGCGCACCAACCCGTAAGATTTAGCCCAGCAAAGATTATTCAGCAATCAGTTCTTCAACCGAAAAGTGGAGCTTGTCGCAGCAATACTTGCCACCTTATAAATAGCTGCGACGCGTCTTAATGCATCGGCATTTACATGCAATGCCGACATTTGGTGGCATAGGCAACTATGTCTAAACGTGCGTCGGAAATGTCTTCACCGCAATTAGCACAAATACCAAAAGTGCCGTTTTCAATTCGTGCAAGTGCAAAGCTAATTTTCTTCAATTCTGTCTTGCCAGCATTGCCCAAGCCTTCGAGCATTTCATCATCTTCACGTTCAACAGAGCGTTCTTCAACGTCCGCGTTTGGCCGATCATCAAGCTGATCTTCGATCTTGTGCAATCGTTCATCCAACTCAGCTTTTCGTGCAACTAAACGTTTTTTATAGGTTTCGAAGTCCCGCATAGCTTTTCCCTCATGTTTACTTATGGACAGCTTGCCAGAAAAAGGCATCAGGCGAATTGATTTAGCACAAACCCCCTGATGCTTTCATTCTCTCACACCTGAGGCAAAAACACCCCTGCTTTGTAACCATTGCGTCGCTGAGCAAAAACCAAGATCACAATCAACAGCCCAAACATGATGACATCACCAATCGGGGATGCATACCAAATACCCGCCTCGCCCAAAAACTGCGGCACAAGAAACAGGAGCGGCAACCCGATCAAGTAATTGCGGGCCAAGCTAAGCAGTGCCGCACGTTTTGCGTCTCCAATGGCTTGAAAAAATCCTGAAAGCACAATTGTCGGTCCGGCCATAAAATAAAACACCATCACAAAAGGCAATACGCGCGCAACCTCGGTAATCATAGCTTGGTCTTGTACAAACAGAGCGGCCAGTTCGCCTGGTAAGGCTAGAAACGTTATTTCAATGGCAACACAATAAAAGAATGTGACAATCAGTGCCGTTTTGGTGCTCATGTTTACCCGACTTGGACGGCTGCCCCCGAAATTATTCCCGGCGATCGACTGAAATGCCATGGAAACACCCAGCAAAGGCATAAAGGAGAACGTTAACAGGCGGGTGATGATCCCATAAGCACCAACGGTGGTTGTATAGCTGTCCGCGCCGTAGATTTTTAGGAGCGCAACAACACTTCCAGCAATCAACGAAATCGACAGATAGTTGAGACTTAACGGCGCACCCAATGCCAAGTTCTCCTTCGCAAGCGCAAAAAAGACAGGGCGACTTGGCAGCTGAAACCGCAACCTAGAACCACCCAATAACCTAAACACCACAATTGAAGTGAGAGAAACCAACTGAGCTGCCACAGTTCCCCAGGCTGATCCTGCTACCCCCATGTCCAACATAACAATGAAAACGTAGTTGAAGACGATATTTAGAAGTGTAACGCTAAGGGACACGAGCGCCATAAAGCCCATTTTGCCTTCACTTCGAAGTGCATCGAATTGCACAGACAGAATGAACGTTAGCGGCGAAGTGAACATCATAATGGACATATAGGTCCATGCCATGCGTGTTAGTTCAGGATCACCAGCGGTGACCCAACTGACCAGCATCTCTCCCCAAATGAGGAAAACAATCATCATAATTATACTAAGCGCAATACCCAAAATTATAGCTACCGCAAAACTGTTTGCAGCGCCCTTCAAGTCCGCAGCCCCAAGACGCCGCGCCACAATCGAGGCAAAACCATTCGAGATCATTGTTGTTAGTGAATAAATCAGCATCTGCACAGGGAACATCATGGTCACTGCAGTCAATGCCGATGCCCCAACAAAAATGCCAAGGAAATAGGCATCAACAAGGTTAAACAGCCCATTGACCACCATGATCATAATGATGGGCAATCCTGTCGTGAGGAATAGCTTTCCGATAGGCTGCGTCAAATACTTATTATTATCAGAGGCTTGAGCATCACTCATGATTCATTTCCTTAGGGCCGCCCTCGCCGTTGGGCGTGAACAAATCTTTTGAGATTTTCAATAGATGGTCGCGTAAAGGCGATGGCCAGTCGCTGGTTTCCGCTTTGAATTTATCGCCATCCAGCGCAAACAACGCCCTTGCCGCTTCTTCAAATTTTGGCAAATCACCCGCCACTGCCGTCATCAACCCATATGTTTTGGACTGCAATTGACGTTGATCTCGATTTGGGTCTGAAACACGCATGGCTTCACCAACCAACTTGCGCAATGTCACCGACGCCCCGCCCCGCTGCTGGCGCAGCCAATCCCAATGACGTGGTAACAAAGTTATCTCCTTGCTCACCACACCCAGCTTGGGCCTGCCGACACGCTTGGGTGGCACAGCATCTTCTGCATGTACGTCTTTCTTAAACAGTCTATCGAATACATCTTCTACGCTGCCGCGCAGATCAATCTCGATCATTGATGAATCTTGCCCATTGAACACATGAATAAGTTCATTGGGATTTCGATCATGGTGGCGTTTAACTTCGTTGACCACTTCTGCCAGCGCTCCGGCTGCAATCAGGTGATGGCCAACAAAGGCAACACATTCCAATTCTGGAGAATAGGACATGGCAATAGCTCCTGCAATTTGTTGCAG
The DNA here is from genome assembly GCF_051251695.1 of Maritalea sp. Taxonomy (NCBI): domain Bacteria; kingdom Pseudomonadati; phylum Pseudomonadota; class Alphaproteobacteria; order Hyphomicrobiales; family Devosiaceae; genus Maritalea; species Maritalea sp. Next base: position 59,284 of record NZ_JBPOEU010000019.1, read on the forward strand.
GATATTTACCCGGGTAAAATAAAAGAGTCAATAATACCCGGGTAAAATATTTTACCCGGATTAAATTAACTCAGCTTTTCGCTCAAAAAGGGCAAACTTTTATCGTAGCGGTAATCAATCGAAAAATGATTGTCTGGAAATTCCTCATATATATGAGTCACTTGGGCCGCTTTGAGTTTCTGTTCGAGTTGTCGCGCAACATAAACAAAATTAAACTGATCTTTGTCCCCGCAATCGACCCACATGCCCTTTAAGCTCTTCAGAGCATCAACATGCTGGTCAAACACAAACAGCGGGTCCCACTTCTGCCACTGCACCCAACGGTCTTTGTCCAATTCGCATGTATGCAAATCAACGGGCAGACGAATGCCACAAAAGGCATTTGGGTCCGGGTCGTATGTCGCCCCCATCGCCAAAATCATCAATGCATGAATATCATCATGGTTTGGGTTGTGGTTTTCATCTACGGCCGTCACAAACTTCTCAATAGAGTTGTCGTGCTTGGCAATTGCCCGCAAAGCCTTAGGCATGTCTGGCAGATACGCCATCTCAAAACCCATGTCACCAGAGTGACAGGCAATAGCCGACCACGTTTGCGGATAAAGCATGCCGTGTATCAACGCCGCGTAACCACCGGAAGATTTCCCCAGCACCCCCCGCTTACCATCTCCACCGCAACCAAACTTGGCCTCGATTTCTGGCAACATTTCATCGATCAAAAAGTCAGCCCAATTCCCCATGGCAAGGGAATTGATATATTGATTGCCTCCGAGCCGCGTAAAACAATCTGGGAATGCAACGACGCAAGGCTTCATCTCACCTGTTGCGATAAGGCGATCCAAACGTGCAGGTAGGTTCTCATCAAATCCGCGCCAGCTTGTTCGGCTCAATCCGCTACCCGTATACCCTGCCAAATCAACCAAAAGGGGCAAGCCAACACCGTCATGCCCGTGCGGAACATAAATATCAACGTCCCGCAACGTGTGATCACCCAGCATGTTTTGCTGTAGCGCCTCTGATTGAATTTTAACTCGATGGATTTCGCCCTGAGGCAATGAGTGATCGCGCCGCATACTTTTGTCCCTTCGCCAACTTATGACAAAGGGTAGCAATCAACTTTAACTTCCACCACCTCAAAACGCTCAAGATTGGTGATTTTGAATATGTGCTCAACCAAATTAACGCAAGCTTGATTACTAAAACTGACGGCGTTCAGCCATTTGACGACGATTTTGCTGTTGCACATTATGGGGGTTGGTCGCGCGGCACGTTTGACCACGCCCAAGTTCCTTTGCCCGGTACAAAGCCTGATCCGCACTGCGAATAACGGTTTTTGCGGTCACCGCATCGTCTGGCCACCAGGCAACGCCAATGCTTGCACCAACACTCGCACGTCCATTGTCAAATACGACTTCTTCACTAACGCTATCAATTATCGTGTCGCAAAGCATCATCACACTGTCTTCATTCAGGCCGTCACGCAAAAGGATGATGAATTCATCGCCACCAACGCGGGCCGCCATGCCTCTGTCTCCCACAGCCTTAGCAACGCGGTTCGCAACTTCTTTAATCACCGCATCCCCTGCCTGATGGCCAAAGGTGTCATTGACGTCTTTGAACCGATCCAAATCCGTACAAATGATCGCACAACGATCCAACTCGCCTTTGGCAATAATATGATCAAGTTCATTATCAAATTGAAGGCGGTTAGGCAGACCAGTTAGAGCATCATGCTCTGCCATGAACTTGTTATGCGCCTCACTTTTTTGAATGCGCCGCACAACTTTGCTGTACCTATAACTAATAAAGAAAAGCCCAATCGCGACCAGAGCCAGCAATACACTCAAAACAGGAAGCGCCCGCTCCCAAATAATACTAGCCGGTTTTGTCGCTTCCCACACAGCAACGATTTCTTTGCCAGTCGACCCGCCGATCACCATCTGATCCAAATCCGGCTTAGCATCAGCTTGTTCCACGATGGCGAACCGATTTAGGCCCAGTTTGTTCCGCACTGTTGCAAAAGCAAATTTGTTCAATGGACGAAATGTAAAAAGCACTTTGGGGTTACCTTCGGCCAAGACTTCCAAAATGTCAGGCACGATGGCCTGCGCAACCGCCATCCCCAAATGGCCATCAACTACGCGATAATCCGCAGCAAAAATTGCATTTTTCGACCAAACCGGGTCGCCAATGGTTACAAAGCCGCGTCCGCGCACTTTACGGTTTGCGAAATATTTCGCACGCGCTTGCTCGATCAGATCAAAATTGTTTTCAATGGTTGCTGCGCCATCCTGCGCATCCATAACTTCATCACGAAACACCGTCACATCCGGCTCACCAAGCTCATCAACGACGATCATGTATTCAATGCCGTTTTCCGACCACGACTCTTCTGCTAATTCATCTTCAATGAAACCCAGATCAATTTCATCAGCATAAACCGCGTAAACAGTTGCATCCCAATACGAAACTGAAGATTGATCATCTGCTAAGTCTTGGAGTTGAACCTGCACTTCCTTGCGAACCAATTCAGCCTCAGCATCATACTGCACCTTATTCGCAACATCGCCAGCCGCACTCAACACATAGAAATTAGAAGCCGCAAATCCCGCAACAATCGCAAAACAAAGTGCGTAAATTCCAATTGTTAGACCTAGTCCTAGACCTGATTTGGGCGATGTCATCAATAATTTCCCCACATAACTGAGACAATATTGAAGCATCAACGCTGAATTTGGCACTAAGTGAGATGGTTTCTTTTTGGTAAAAGTTTGTCGAAACGACGACCGCATTTTTGCAAATTGCGAGACGAAATGTTGAGGAAAAATGGAGCGGGTAGCGAACTACGCCAAATGATCAAATGTATTGTTTAAAAATAACAACTTAAACCGCCACCGCTCCAACTTTGTTGCACAGTTTGATGCATAATTGTTCGCAGGTTTCATTCGTCAAACAATGACTTGCATCGAGAAGGGTTTCAATCAAAATTGCTTAATGGCCACAGATTTGGAAAACACATGGTTTTATCGGCGAGACCCCGGCCCCTATGGGGATAAGTTTCATTTTCAAGTCTATCTTGGTCCTGCACTAGTCGGCTCTATTCGCATGAACAGCCAAGGCACCCATAAAGGCACTTGGGATTGGAATGGCCATTGGGGTGGCCACTACGAGGGCAAGATTGTCAGAGGAAGCGGGCGAAGCGATAAGTTGGAAACCGCACTAGGCGAGCTCAGAAACACTTTCTACGACGTGTTTCGCAATCAGCGACTGATTATCGGACTAATGTTAGCGACAGACCCAGCGGTTAGACATAAGGCCGAAGAGTTCCTACAAGAACTTGGGAAGAGCGGACAGCATAGAACGAAAGATGTTTTCCGCTTCTGTAGCAATTCAAATAGTCCAGCTAAGATAGGCACTAGCTGCCATTAAAAGCGCTGATCCAACAAACAAAGTTACAACCCACATAAATGATCTTTGCGATCTCATTTCCTGAACAAGCTCTTCGTCGACAAGGGCCTCTTTTCTACGCCAAATCCTAAGCTGCAGTAGCAAGCCATCAATCAGCATCCAAGGCCAGATTAGGGCAAAATAGAGATATAGCCCCGAGTACCCGACCAAAAGAACGATCACGTAAAGTAGTTTGTAATGGAGCTGAGCTTCGGAACAATCTTCCTTATATTTTTGCCAATGGGCTCGAACCTTGGAAAGCGAGCCTTGTGAGTGCGCAAATGTCAATGTCTCGATCAATACTGCAGAGTTGAAGAACACGCCTATAACAAGGTAATCGAGAAACCACGGTTACAATTCAAATGGAACCCAATTAGTCAACAGACTGATCAGAACTCGATATTGTCCAAGAATATCTGCAATAAACCCTTGCCAAGAAACAAAATCTTGAGCCAGTCGCTCCATAATGCTTGAAAGTCCAACGATTGCGCCAATTTGTGATAAAAACTTCCAAAGAACAGCCAACGGAGACTTCATAAACTAACCCTAAAAGAACTGATTTCCAAAACTATAACCAAGACCAACCAATATGGAAACTCTATTGTTGCAGGTGTAAAATATGCCTTTCGATGCACCATCAAACGCATATGCGCTAAGCAACGTAATCACGCTACAATGAAGCATGCCAGCCGACTCGAAGGACAAAAAACGCCAAGGCTAATTGTAGTTGCCGCGTTTGATCACAATGAGGATGGCGAACTGGTGCAAGCATTTGATCCTCTACAGATGCAAAGCGAGGGTACCGCTATCAACAAGGCAAGGCTGATTGCTGGTGATCGTGCCGGCGTTATTGCCTAGTCTCGGACAGCAGATCCAATGATCGGCGAATATGGCGAGCCTGTGGACCTGTTTCGGTCTGGTGGTGTGCTGGATATGGAATAGTGGTCTCATGCTCTTTGTGAAACACAATATACTTTAGGAGAGAAACCATTGGATCAAATCACTAATCATTGGGGCATTATTCAGCCCATTTTGGCGGCGCTCGGACTAGGAACTTTGATAGCTGCTGTCCTTGTAACGGCATGCTTTCAGCTTTTCAAATGGCTAGGGGCGAAGTGGATCAGTCAGAAATTCGAAAAAGAATTGGAAGCCTACAAGACTGAGCAATCAAAGGAACTTGAAGGCCTTCGTCACAAAATAAAGGGTGTGCTCGATCGAACGATACGCCTACACACGAAAGAGTTCGAAGTTTTGCCAGATCTATCGGGAGAGTTAGTTGAAGCGCATTCTTGGTGTAGAGGTTATGTGGCGCCTTTCCAGAGCTATGCAAACGTGGGTGCGATGGATGTCGGAGAACTAGCGGAGTTTCTTGAAACCACAGAATTCATGGAGGTGCATAAGCGAGACATCAAGGCGGTAACTAATTCCGTAGATAAGCAACGCGCCTACAACCGAACTGCCGCTCACTATGAGTCCATCGCGGCGTCCGAACACATGCGGACATTGTCCACGGGGCTTAGAAACGAAGGTGTATTTCTTAGCCCGAATTAAAGGCCGATATGGAAGAAATGCATGATCTACTCTGGTCCGTTTTTACCGAAACCCGAATGAACTTTGAGGAGGACGATTTGTCGAGCGTGCGCGAGAAGTCAAAGCTCTTCACGTCCGAAGCGCCTGGATTTCGGCAACGCCACGTCTCATCACTATTGCACACCAAACATGATGGCAGACGGCGAAACATTGCTGTGCCCAAAACGCAATAAAGAGCCCCCACCGGTTAAGGTAGGGTAAAGTAAGTTTGGGAGGTTAGTGAACGGTTAAGTCGTTTGAGTTGATCGATACCCTCTTGGGCGGGAAATGGTCGGGTTCAATTATCCAAGTTGTGTTGATACGGTAGACCCCAGCGGGCAACATGATTTTACCGTCTTTGCTACAGAACACATCAGGGGCCACCATCCAAGTTTAAGGTGGTCAGCAACACGTCGTCGGTAGAATAGGAATCTAATCCACCGGCGAGACTACGAAAAACACCAAGTCCCCGCCCTAAAGTAGATCTGCATCAATAGCCATTAAAACAGCCATGAGCATCAAAACTATCTTTTAGGAAACATACCCACAATTGCAGCCCGATAAAATTGCATTTGTTGCACAGTAGGTTGCACATTTCCACGCAACAAGTTGGAGCTGCGTGAAAATACTACTCATAACGCATTGATTTTTATAAAAATGAGTGGAGCGGGTAGCGAGAATCGAACTCGCATAATCAGCTTGGAAGGCTGTTGCACTACCATTGTGCTATACCCGCATCCGACACGGCGGTTGAGTTTCGCATCGAATGGTGGAGGGGACTGGATTCGAACCAGTGTAGCCTAAGGCGCCAGATTTACAGTCTGGTGGTATTAACCACTCACCCACCCCTCCACATTTATTCAATGCAACTCGGGTCCGAGTCTTATTAATTTGAACACATAAACGAAACAAACTAACGCGCGGTTTATGGTCACCACGGCGCGATCTGTCAACACTAAATATGTTGTTTTTGCGAACCTTTCTACTTTGGGCCCGAAAACCCGTGCTTTATGTCATCAAAGGTTTTCAGCAATTGTGCTGGACCTATCGCCCTAATCACGTTACCGAGCATCCCATGAAAGATAAATCCAGATTTCAGCCTCGTCGCAAACCGAAACGCAATCCGATTGATGACGGGCAATATTACATATATGGCATTCATCCTGTTCAGGCGGCGCTCGCCAATGCAGAACGTGAAAAGCATACGCTTTATGCCACCCCCAATGCGCTGAACCGCTTAAGGGAAGAAGGCGCTGAACTCACCGTTAAGGTGAAGGATGTAACGCCCAAACGCCTTGACGAAATGCTAGGCAAAGATGCGGTGCATCAAGGTGCAGCACTTCATTGCAAACCCATTGAACGACAATCATTCAATGGACTTGAAGATGCGCAGCTTTTGCTGGTTCTAGACCAAATTACCGATCCGCATAATGTTGGTGCTATTTTGCGGTCTGCATGTGCATTTGGCGCCAACGCAGTAGTCACCCCTGCCCGATTCTCACCTCAAGAATCTGGCGTTTTGGCCAAGTCTGCTTCAGGCGCGCTTGATTGGACCCCGATGATCGAAGTGAAAAATCTAGGCAACGCCATTCAAGAACTTAAAAACATGGGCTTCACTTGCCTTGGTTTTGATTCAGAAGCACCAGAAGAACTGCAAGCCGGTGGAAATGGTGACAAGTTAGCCATTATATTGGGCGCCGAAGGCAAAGGCCTTAGACAGCGCACACGCGAGCTATGCGACCAAATGGTACGTTTGGACATGCCGGGCCCCATTAAGTCGCTGAACGTGTCCAATGCAGCAGCAATTGCGCTGTTTGCAGCCACTCGGAAATAACAACGGGCTCGCTTACCTACAAAGCTCGACTTGGGTTGAAGCCTAAATTGCGATGGATCTCGATTTTGTGTCCTGACGGTAAGTTTTGCGCGAACACTATTGCCCCGATGTTTAAGCCACTTTATTGTCTCACAACCCTGGGAATAACAACAATAACAAAGGTTCGAACTATGATTTTACGATTGCTTTTTGTGACCATGCTGAGCTTATTTGCTGGCACCGCACATGCCCAAACCGAAGCAATTGGTGATGCGCTTGCACAATATTTAGCCGATCAGAACATCGATGGGGCTAGCTTTTTAGCGAATTTAAACGGCAAAAAGATCTCTGTTGTAGAGGGCACAATTGACGAAGCCCAAGAGATGCAAACTAAAAATGATACAAGGTTCTACATCGCTTCAACCGGCAAAATGATGACAGCGGCTGCCATCCTTTCAATGGTCGAAGAAGGCAAACTGCAACTCGACGACCCGATTTGGCCAAACATCAAGTCTATTGCAGGTATTGAAGAACTAAAAAACGCTGACAAAATCACCCTACGTCAGCTACTCAATCACACCTCTGGACTAGCAGAATATCTAAACGAAAAATTTGACGATGCGAGCACCGAAACGCCATCCAAGAGATGGAGTGCTGCAGAAGCCGTTGCTTTTGCATTTGGCGCAAAGCCTGTTTTTGCCCCCGGCTCGTCGTTTGAATATACCAACACCAACTACGTGCTTTTAGGATATATCCTTGAGAACGTTGACGGCTCAATTGAAAACGCCTTGCAAAAACGTGTGTTCGACAAAGCAGGTATGTCAAATACGAATGTTGGCGCAAACCCCGATGAAAAAGGGCTAGCGCGCGGTTTTGACGAAGACGGAAATGATGCCAGCGAACAGGCTTGGGCCAGTGAACTCGGCGACGGACCGGCTGTTTCCACCGCGACTGATGTGGCAAAATTCATGCAAGCCTTGTTCGTCGACAAATCTATTCTAGGCGCAGACATGCTCACTCAAATGCTCAAAGGCTCGAAGCATGATGAAGGCTATGGTTTAGGCATGGGCGTTGACGGCGACGATTACGGTCCATGGTATGGCCATGCAGGCTCATATGGTGGCTATGAAGCTGATGTGCGCTATTACAAAAAGCAAAAAGCGGTGTTTGTTGTTTTGATGAACGGCAACCCTTCGGATGAGGAAGATGTCTTTCTGGATATAGCAACAAACATTGTTTGGGGTAACTAGCGCCCCAGACTTCACGGCAAAACCCTAAGAAGCGAGTTCTTTGCGCACTATTTCGAAACGATCTGGTACGGGAAGCAACTCTTCAACAATCGGTGGAATGCACAGCTGTTGAAGCCATTCAATAGCGGCGTCCACCGGCATTGGGCGTTCTACGCCATAGCCCTGAATAACATCGCACCCTGCTGCCAACAAAAGCTCGGCTTGTTCTTTGGTTTCGATGCCTTCGGCCACAACACTCAGCCCCAGCTCCGCGCACAAATTGATAACCGCACGAACAATGGTGAGTGTCGCTTTGTCGTGCATCATGTCTCGAACCATCGCCCGATCAATTTTCACGCCATTCGTCGCGATCTTAGCAAGGTGCGCCAATCCAGCATGACCCATACCAAAATCATCCAACTCGACCTTAAAGCCAGCTTGGCCCAGCGCTTGAATGGTTTCAAGATTATATCCGGTCGTCCCTTCAAGCAGATTTGATTCTAGAACCTCAATAGTAACTTGCGCATTGGAAAGTCCACGACGTGCGACTTCTTGAATAAGCCTCTTAATAAAGTTGGGGCTGTTTAGGGTTGCAGCGGAAATATTAATCGACATGCGCATTTTGTTGTAACCAAGATCACGCATATCTTTTAGCGCATCCAAGGCACCCCACATGGCGACCTTGTCTATTTCTGACATGAGGCCATTTTGTTCTGCGACAGGCAAAAACTCGCCAGGTGCCAATTTTCCGTAAACAGGGTGATGCCAACGAATTAGCGCTTCAAACCCGTGCACCTCATTTGCGGCGAGACTATATTGAGGTTGAATATCAACGATAAGCTCGCCGTTTCCAATACTTTGAGCGAGCTGAGAGGACAGCGCCATTTGGCGCTCATAGGCCCTGCCAAGCTCTTGATTAAAGGACGACATTCCATCGCGGCCACTGCGCTTCACATCATAGAGCGCCACATCAGCATGCTTCATTAGTTCGTTTGCCGACCTACCGTTCTCGCTTGAAATAGCAATCCCAATGCTACAGCCGACCGAGATCAAATGCTCATCATGTTCAATTGGCTTGTGTATTTGTCGTAAAATTCTTCGCCCTAATTCCTCAAGCGGCGCGAAACTTTCAACGTCTGGGCATACAATAAGAAACTCGTCGCCACCAAGACGGCCGGCCATCCCTAAATCGCCCACAATATGCCGCATGATGGATGCGGCTCGCTCAAGTACCGTATCACCTGCGTCATGACCCAATGAGTCATTTATCGCCTTAAACCTATCCAAATCAAGATGGAGCAAGCCAACTTTGGTTCCCAACTTTTCGGCCTTAGCCACCTGCTTGTCCAAATATGCCGAAAGCTTCATCCGGTTTGGCAATTTGGTCAGCGCATCATTTTCAGCAAGGGCGCGGTTTCGGGCTTCTGATCGTTTGAGTTCTTTTTGGTGCTCAACCTGCTCCGTGATATCCCGGGTGATGACGATCACCTTGGGTTCGTCCAGGTCGCTATGCCGCGAAACAGCAAAACTGAGTTGATTCCAGAACAATTCGCCATTTTTGCGCGCATTTTGGATGCACTCTAAATTCTCCATCGCACCTGGAGTGATATCATATCGAAAGTCGGCAATCTCTTGAGGCGTCTTTTTAGCGCCTTCGGGAAAGACAAACTCCTGTGGCTTCCGACCCAAAATCTCTTTTGCGCTATACCCTGTCAGCTTTTCATAAGCCGGATTACACCACTCAACGATCCCATTTACGTCCTGAATGATCAAACCGTCATTGGCATTATTGACAATCATTTCCATAACCGCATTCTCCGCACGGATACGTCGCAGCTCGCGCTTTAGGCGGTTTCCCCTAAATCGCAATTTCAGACCTGAGAAAAGCTGACTAAATGTATGCATGGTCCCCAAAATCGTTCTATGAGTGTGCTGCGCCCTGTTTCTGGTGTTTAGAATTCGGTTACCAGATCCAACGACTAACTCTATTTGAACTTCAGATTAGTGAGCGCACGTTAACCGATACCAAATACCGGACAGTAATCTAAGCTTTTTGCCTTTAGCCCTAACAACCTTTTAACGCGCTCATCAGCGTAAAACCGCTAGTTCGGAACGCATTTACGAAATATAGGATCCCAATATCTGCGTTTTATTGGAAGTAATTCAGTCAACCAGCTTGAAACAATTGAAAGCTCTCCCATCTCTTAAACACAGGACGCTTTTTCTCGTGGAGTAAGAATTGTCAGATAGAGACAAACGGCGTTTTGAACGTCAATTTGATCGCATTGAACGCGCGGTGCCGCTTATATTGCGGCGCACCCTGCGATGGCTTCGCCACCCATTGGCGCGTATAATCCGTATTCCTTTAGGGATATTGTTAGTGCTGGGCGGCATTCTCAGCATTCTCCCGCTACTAGGTATTTGGATGCTGCCACTCGGTCTTTTGCTGCTGGCGATCGATATTCCATTTTTGCAGGCCCCGACGGGGCAATGGATCATTCGTGCGCGACGCTGGTGGGAAAATTGGCGCAGAAAGAAATGACAACCGCCAAAACCAACGTAAAAGCCAACTTGAATAAATATATGATATATAAGGGAAAAATGGTGAACAGAGGGAGAGAAACCTCGAACACAATTTTGGAAACGCTTGAGGAATGGAATGACTACCTTAAGACTGAAGATGTTAATTTAGACAGCGTCAATTCGAAACCAGAAAATCAGCAACAAGCCCGGCCACGCATCCAACGTGAGGGGCCGTCACTATGAGGAAAGTTGAAGATTTCCCTGTTGTTGCACCAATTGGAGTGGACTTTACTAATTCAGCCGAACAACCACCTGAGCCTAAGAAAAAACAACCTCGCATTACATTTCGGGTAACCGATGAGAAAATGGCAAAACTCGCTCACTTATCTGCAGGTATGTCCTTAAGTGCCTATATGCGTCATTGCTTGTTTGGCAAAGATAACTCGCCGCGAAAAATGCGTAGCCGGGTGCCAATCAAAGATCAGCAAGCACTAGGTCGAGTTCTTTTTACCCTTGGACCAACTCGTATCGACAATAACCTCAACCAAATTGCATATGAAGCCAATTGTGGTTCACTGCTGCTCGATGTGCAAACGGATGAACGGCTGAATGAAGCTTGTCAGCACATAATGGACATGCGTTCTGATTTGGTAAAAGCACTTGGCGTTGGTGACGGCGCAGCGCCATGATTTTGAAAGGAAGTGAACGAGGCGGTGCTATTCAAATGGCGCGGCACCTTGAAAACGCAGACGACAATGAAATTGTCACCGTTCATAGAATAGAGGGTTTCGTTTCGGATACCTTTGCCGGTGCGTTGTCAGACGCGTATGCCATTAGTCAGGGAACTAAGTGCAAGAACTTCATGTTCTCTCTCAGCCTTAGCCCACCTGAGATTAAAAAGTCCCTGTCAATATTTTCGAGAAAGCTGTTTCAGGCATTGAAAACAAGCTCGGACTAGCTGGCCAACCTTATGTGATTGTGTTTCACGAAAAAGAAGGCCGTCGCCATGCCCACTGCGTTTGGTCACGCATTGATGGGGAAGCCATGAAAGCAATCAACATTTCGCATTACAAGCTCAAGCTACGGGATATATCGCGTGAGCTTTATCTTGAGCATAATTGGCAGATGCCGCGTGGATTAATCAACAGCGAAGAACGCGATTCGCTCAACTATTCTTATGAAGAATACCAACAAGCAAAACGCATTAAGGCCAATCCAAAAGTCATCAAACAGGCGTTTCAAGATTGCTGGACCGTCTCTGATGGTTGCAACACGTTCGCACATGCGTTGGAGGAACGCGGCTATTATCTGGCGAAAGGCGCGGTTTTGTGGCTATTGGCGCGGCGAAATCTACTCCATTTCAAAATGGGTTGGCGTTCGCACTAAGGAGGTAGAAACCAAACTTGGTGATCCAAACAAATTACAAACCATCGATGAGACAAACATTAATTGGCAAAGAATTTCACGGTCAAACTTCGCAATATGCCGATGAAGAAATCAATCGATATCATAATGGCGCTACTGCCCTCCTGGAGAGATGCGAGTGCCTTTCAAAAACACAAACGCAGAAACGCAATGAGTTAAAAGCTCAACATGAAACACGGCGGGTCCGCGAAACAAAACAACGGGCCTCCCAACTGGACTTGTCCCAGTTTAATTCCGCATCCAGTTCTCGTTTAAGCCATTTTTCGTTCGAATTCTGCGGGTGATATTCCTCCTATTGCTGAGTGACGGCGGTGGGTGTTGTAGAAGCCGTTGATGTATCTGAAGAGCGCATCGGTCACTTGTTGTCGTGTTTGCCATTGGTGCCCCCAGACGAGTTCAGCCTTCAGCGTTTTGAAGAAGGTCTCGACAAGGGCGTTATCATAACAATTTCCCTTGCCGCTCATGGATACCTTGAACCCAAGTTGTCGAAGCCGCTTTTGATAATCGTGCGAACAATACTGACTGCCCCTGTCTGTGTGATGAATGCAGCCTGGTGGTGGACTTCGTAATGCTACAGCACTGTTCAATGCTCTCAATGCAATATCCTGTTTCAAGCGATTGCTCACCGACCAACCCACGACACGTCGTGAATGAAGATCAATCATCACGGCCAGATACAACTATCCCTAGTGGGTCCAGATATAGCTAATGTCAGCGGCCCATTTCTGATTTGGACGGTTTGCAGCGAAGTTTCGATCCAGCCAATTTGGCGCGATATTGAACTTGTGGTTGGAATTGGTTGTTGCGTTCGCTTTTGGGCTCGAACCAATGGCGCCTTCAGAGGCTCACTACTTACGGGTTCTAACGACCTGAATGCCATTCTGGCGCATCAAACGGCCAACACGACGATGACCGACAGTAAGGCCGATCTCTTTCAGTTCTTGCGTCATCCTTGGGCGACCATAACTGCCAAGGCTGTGATGGTGCTGTTCTCGAATGTTAGCCAGCAAGACCATGTCCTGCCGCTGTCGATTGCTCACCGAACGTCCACGCCACGATCGGTATCCTCGCGATGTAACACCCAGAACATGGCACAGGCGATCTACAGGAATATGTTTTCGGTGTTCTTCGGGGAAACGCCCCACTGGGGCCTTTCCTAATCCTCTTCAGTTTAATATCTCCCGCTCCTCCAGAAGTATGCGGTTCTCTTTGCGAAGCCGTTCATTCTCTTTGGCCAGATCAATATCGTGTCTGACTTCAACGCATGTGGAACATCTTAGGGTAGTTTGATAAAGGAGGATTTCTGGTTCATCGTAACCTTCAT